>JAKQSZ010000002.1 GCA_029569475.1 Candidatus Eiseniibacteriota bacterium
TCGCGGACCACACGCCGAACCGTCCGATCCCGGCCTCGAACCGCGTCAGACGGCTGAGAGTGCCGCGAGGAGGCCCGGAAAGCGTCCACATAGGCTGTCGACCGGTCATACGACGCCCGTTCGCGAATAGTCCGGGTTAGCCCGCGACCTCCGAGGACCCGTCCGAAAAACAAGTCCGTGAGTGCCGACCCTTGGCTTGTGAGTGGCGCGCCCCTCGTGGTAACATCATAAGGGTCTATTTAACACCTGTGGCATGGTCTGGGGAGCCGCTCGCGCCGTGGCACGCTGCTGGGGCCGTGCCTCACGCCATCCACGCCCTGGCGGGCTTGCCTCTTGACATGACGAGCCTAGATGAGCCAACGCCGTGCCGAGGGACGGCCTTCGCCCGGTCATCACGGATGTATCACGGAGGCACAAGTGGCGGTTCCGCCCAAGCCTGTTGTGACCCGCCTTGGTTCGAGTGTGTCATGCCTTCGCCGCCCGGTCAGCGCGGGGTTTCGGGAACTCGCTCTGCTGTTCAGTCTTGGGTTGTCCTTTGTTCTCGCCGGCGGATCGACGGCCGGCGGGTTCGTCGAGAACCTGGGGCAGTTCTCGTCGGAAGTCCGTTATCTGGCCCGCTGCCAAGGAGCGGATGTCTATCTGACCGATCAGGCTGTCGTCTTCGACCTGCGCCTGGCGGGGCACGCGCTCTGGATGCGCTTTCAAGACGGCAACGTCGCGCCTCGTTTCGAGTCCCTCGACGAGCGGCCGGCTCGATTCAGCTACTTTTCGGGGAATGATCCCACGACGTGGCGTGGAGGCGTGGCCTCCTACGGCGCGGTGACGATCCGCGATCTGTGGCCGGGATTCGATCTCCGGCTGCGCCTGGAGGGCGACCAGCTTGTCTATGAGGTCGACCCGGCGGCGCCGGGGGTCTCCTCAGAGGCGCCGTCCGTCACCTGGCTCGGCGTCCACACGGTTCGGGCCGGTGGCGATGGAGTCCTGCGGCTGGCAGTTCCCGGCGCGATCCTGACCGATAGCCCGCACGGTGGAGTCGGCGCCGCGGAAGAACGCGCCGAGCTCGATCGGAAGGCCGCGACCGGTGGCGGTGGCGAGTGGCGCGGCCGATGTGAGGCGGCATGGTCGCGCGCGCCGCGGTCTGCCATGTTGGGGCAGGCGACACAACTGCCGGTCGGCGTCGAGAGGACGCTGGCCTGGACGACCGAAGCGAAAGCTCGCGCGAACGGCCCCACGCTGGGTCCGCGACCCGATGAGCTGGGGGCGGAGGAAGGACAGGGTGGGCGGCGTGACCCGATCCCTTCACCGCTGGACTGGTCCACGTTCATCGGGGGATCGAACAACGACTATGCGCATGCCATGGAGCTGGCTTTGCAGGACTGCCCGGTGCTGGTCGGCTACACGAAATCCGCCAACTTCCCCACCACCGCGGGCGCCTACGACCGAACCCACGCCGGCCACTATGACGCCTATGTCGCGAAGTTCTCGCCTGACGCCTCCACCCTCCTCTGGGCCACCTTCATCGGGGGCAGCGCCGAAGACCGGCCCTTCTCGACCGTGATCGACCACCTGCAGCGGGTTGTCTTGGTCGGGGGGACGTACTCCGCGGATTTCCCTACCACCGCGGGAGCCTACGATCGGGCGCTGGCGGGGGCGCGCGACGTCTTCGTCTGCCGTCTGAGCGGCGATGGGAGATCGTTGCTATGGAGCACCTACCTCGGGGGAGGCGGAGAGGAATGCTCCTGGACGGTCACCCTCGACTCCTCCGATCGGCCGGTGCTGGTCGGCCGGACCAACTCCACCGATTTCCCGACCACGGACGGCGCCTTCGCCCGCACCTGCGCGGGCGGAACCGACGGGTTCGCGGCCAAGCTTTCGACAGACGGCTCGACCGTGGTCTGGTCGACCTATCTCGGCGGATCGGTTTTCGACACGGCCAACCTTGTGGTGATGGCCCCGGGGGACCGCCCGCTGATCTCGGGAACAACGACGTCCAGCAACTTCCCGGTCACAGAAGGAACGGTCGGCCCGGCCAATAGCGGCGCGGCCGATGCCTTTCTTGTGCGGCTTACCGAAGACGCTGCCGCCCTGGAACTGGGCACGTATCTTGGGGGATGGTACAACGAGGAGAACAACGGGCTGGCTCTCCTGCCCGACGGCCGCATTGTCCTGGCCGGGATGACCGCATCGCCGAACTTCCCGGTGACGCCGGGCGCCTACGACACCGAATACGCTGACCTGGGCGACGTCTTCGTCACCGAGTTGGATCCGCAGGCGCGCACGGTGCTGTGGAGCACCTACCTGGGGGGAGCCGACCTGGATGTGGCCATGCCGGTGACCGTGGACGCCCAAGGGTGCTTGCTGGTCACGGGTGAGACGTCGTCACCGGACTTTCCCACCACAGCCGATGCTTTCGACCGCACGTACGCCGGCGCCAGGGACATCTTCGTCTGCCGCCTCGATCCCACCGGATCGGGTCTGCTCTGGAGCACCTTTGCCGGGGGCAGCCAGTGGGAGTCCGGCTGGGACCTGGAGATCGACTCCGCCGGGGGCGTGCAGATCGCCGGGGCCACGCGGTCGACGGACTTCCCGACGACCCCCGGCGCCTACGACCGGACGTACGGCGGCGGAGAGGAAGACTCCTATCTGATGCGGTTCATCATTCCCGCTGCTTCGGCGGTTCCGCCCCCGCGGGCCGATCGCGAGATCGCGCCGGATCCGCGCGTTGTCGTCTGCCCGAACCCCTTCAACAGCAGCTTGAGTTTCGAGGCTCCAGGGGCCTCCTTCGCGCACGTCCGTCTGGTCGACGTGCTCGGGCGCACGGTGACCTCGGCCGAGGCCGGCTCGCTGATACGGCAAGGGGATTCCTGGCTGTGGCAGGTGGCCGACCGGGGCGGACATGCCCTGCGTCCGGGCGTGTACTGGCTTCTCCTGGACGGCCGGCAACGAATCCCGGGCCCGCGGGTCACATGCGTTCGCTGAGGACCAGCCTTCCGGGATGCACCGACGGCGGGGCGTCCACCATCGGGGGCCTCTGGCCCGAGCCGGTTTCGCGGGCGGCCGACTGCCTCTACTCCGTCCGCCTGACCATCGGCGGATTCTGGTGTCTGCTCGCACTGACCGCTGCGGGAGCGGCTTACGGCTCCCCATCCGAGCCGCGCGAAGGATCGCGCCAGGACGGCCGGTTCGAGGACATCTATCCGTCGTTCGACAGCGTGGCCACGCCGTTCTTCCCGCTGGTTCCCTCGGGCATTGTCCAGCCCGTGCTGACGGCGCAGGACGTCACCGACATCCACGCGAATTTTGTGGCGGATCCGTTCGTGGTCTGCGACGGGAACCGTTGGTACATGTTCCTCGAGGTGCTCGCTACCGTGATCAGCGCGCGCGGCATGATCGGCGTTGCCGAAAGCCCGGACGGGTTCGTGTGGGACTACAACCGGATCGTCCTGGCGGAGTCCTTTCACCTCTCCTATCCCTTCGTCTTCCGGTGGGAAGGGGATTACTACATGGTTCCCGAGAGCTGGCACGATCACTCGGTGCGGTTGTACAAGGCCGATCCGTTTCCCTACGTCTGGACGTACCAGACGAGCCTCCTGACCGGACTCGGGTTCGCCGATCCGACGATCTTCCGTCACCAAGACCGTTGGTGGATGTTCGTGAGCGACCTCACCAGCGCCAACTGCTATCTGTACTGGAGCGATTCCCTGGACGGGGGCTGGATGGAGCACCCGGCCAGTCCCATCATCCACAATGACCGCCAGCGGGCTCGGCCGGCCGGCCCGGTGGTGCATCGCGAGGGCGTCTTGTACCGGCAGGCGATGGACTGCGGGCCCTGCTATGGCTACGGGGTGCGTGTCTTCGCCGTCGATGCGCTCACGCCGACCGTCTACCAGGAGCATGAGATCCCGCAGAGCCCCATCTTACGCGGTGACGGGAGCGGCTGGAACGCGGACGCGATGCACACCTGCTCGCCCTGGTACAGCAACCGCGGATGGCTTGCCGCCGTGGATGGCGCCGAAGACGGAGTCTGGAGCATCGGAATCTATCGGCATCCCGATCCGCCGGGTCTGTCGGGATTGACCGATGGCTTCGGGCCCCGGGGCGTGCCCGACGGCGGCCGGCCGGGCCGGCCCACGCTGCTGGTGTCTCCCTGTCCCGCCCCTCGGCACGTGCTCCTTCGTTTCCGCCCGGGCGATGTCGCTGAGAGGGAGGGTCGGGCCGGTGGCACGGGCGACGTGGAGTTGTGCGTTTTCGACGCCACGGGCCGGCCGGTGCTTCGCCGCACTCTGGCAAGGAAGGCTGACTGCGGCGGGGGTTGGCTATGGGATACCCGCGACGGAGGAGGTCGCGACGTCCCCTGCGGGGCGTACACCTGCATCCTGCGCCAGGGGGGCCTGACGGCATCCGGACGCGTGATCGTCGTCCGTTAGGGTTGAGTTGGTAGTGTAGAACCGTTGGACGCATCGCGGTGGTCGTTCAACGCTCGCCCTCGTCGGGAACGTAAAACTCCGCGTCGAGGTCGTCGAGCTTCTCCGCCAGGAA
Organism: Candidatus Eiseniibacteriota bacterium; assembly: GCA_029569475.1. The sequence goes on from JAKQSZ010000002.1 coordinate 4,540, forward strand.
CGCCCGCGCGTCCTGGATCGCCTGGTTGTAGATGGGCGGCCCGAGAAGCCGAAGGAAGAATTCCAGGATCTGCTCCGCGCGGAAGGGAGTCAGGTCCTCATCGAACGTTTCCTTGTAGAATCGGGTGAGCAACTCCAACGTCCGGCGCCTGCGGTCATCGGTCAGATGGATGGGGCGCGAACCCCGGGTTCTGGACACGTGGCCTCCTTGGCATGAGTTCCCTGGCCCCGGCTCTCGGCCCCGGCTCTCGGCCCCGACTCCCCGGCCCTGGCTCCCCGGCGACATCCAGGAGCGGCGGGGAACGAGTTCGCCGGCTCGCCGCGCGGATACCTGCCTCGAGTATGCCTGCGTGGGGCGGCCGGTGCAGGTCCTGGTGGCCACAGCCTTCCATGCACTCTCGCAGCGGGCTTCATGAATCGTCCAGGCAAGGGCTATCATGCCTCTCGGGTCGGACGGCTTCTGCCTCGCCTCGAGGTCAGGGCCGCTGGGCATGGCCGGGAAGGTCCACCAGGCTGTGAGGGAGGTCGGATGAGGACTCACGAAGGCGCCGGCAAGCCGGCTCCGCCGGAGCTGCTGGTCAATGTGCCGAGGCTGGTCTCGATGTATTACACGCGTCGTCCCGATCCGGGGGACCCGTCGCAGCAGGTGGCCTTCGGCACCAGCGGGCACCGCGGCACGTCGTTAGCCGCTTCCTTCAACGAGACCCACATCCTGGCGGTCTGTCAGGCGATCTGCGAGACGCGTGCCGAGGAGGGGATCGCCGGGCCGCTCTTCCTCGGCATGGACACCCATGCCCTGTCGGAACCTGCCTTCATCACGGCGGTGGAGGTCTTCGCGGCCAACGGTGTCGAGCTGCGCCTGCAAACGGGGCGCGGCTACACGCCCACACCGGTGATCTCGCATGCCATCCTCTCGCACAACCGGGGACAGGAGGCCGCGTCCGGCGGCAGGGCCGATGGGGTGGTGATCACTCCCTCGCACAACCCGCCCACCGACGGAGGGATCAAGTACAACCCGCCCAATGGAGGGCCGGCCGATACGGGATTGACCCGCCGTATCGAGTCGCGGGCCAATGAGCTGATCCGCCAGGATCTCGCCGCTGTCCGGCGCATCCCCTTCGAGTCGGCTCTGCGAGCCGGCGCCACGCGCGAGATCGACTTCGTGATTCCCTACGTGCGCGACCTGGCCAACGCGGTCAACCTGGCGATCGTCAAGGAGGCCGGACTGCGCATCGGGGTCGATCCGCTGGGCGGCTCGGGGATCGGCTTCTGGGAGCCGATCGCCGAGATCTACGGTTTGAACCTGGAGATCGTCAACCGCCGGGTCGATCCGTCCTTCTCCTTCATGACGCTGGACTGGGACGGCAAGATCCGCATGGATTGCTCCTCGCCCTACGCCATGGCGGGATTGATCGGCCTGCGGGATCGCTTCGACATCGCCTTCGGCAACGACCCCGACTACGACCGCCACGGCATCGTCACGCGCGAGGGAGGGCTGATGAACCCCAACCATTTCCTCGCCGTGGCCATCGACTACCTCTTCCGCCATCGCCCCCGCTGGAGTCCGGAAGCCGCGGTCGGCAAGACGCTGGTCTCCTCGTCCATGATCGACCGGGTCGCCTCCGGCCTCGGCCGGAAGCTGGCTGAGGTTCCGGTCGGCTTCAAGTGGTTCGTGGACGGCTTGCTCGACGGCACCATGGCCTTCGGAGGCGAGGAGAGCGCCGGCGCCTCCTTCGTCCGGCAGGACGGCACGGTCTGGACGACCGACAAGGACGGCATCCTCCTGGATCTGCTGGCGGCCGAGATCACCGCCACGACCGGGGAGAACCCGCACACGCGCTATCAACAGCTCGAGGCCACCTACGGCTCTCCGGTCTATGCCCGGATCGACGCCCCCGCCGATCCGGCGCAGAAGAAGGCCCTGGCCAGCCTCTCGCCCGAACGGGTCTCCGCGGAGATGCTCGCCGGCATGAAGATCACGGCCCGTCTGACGCGCGCCCCCTGGAACGACGCCCCGATCGGCGGCCTCAAGGTAGTGGCCGAGGACGGGTGGTTCGCGGCGCGACCTTCGGGGACCGAGGACGTGTACAAGATCTACGCGGAGAGCTTCCGCGGGGTGGAGCATCTGGGGCGCATCCAGGAGGAGGCCCGGGAGATCGTGGGGGCGGTCTTGAAGAAGGCCAAGGCTTGAGGGTTGCGGCCGTGAACCGCCGCGACGTGGCGGCAACGCACCGCTCCATCCGTTCCGCCGGTCGCGGTCGGCCGGCAAGGGTGCTCGACCCAGCCAGCAGTCCCACCGCGCGCCGCCGCGAAGCCGGTGCTCTGGATGGCCGCAAGTTATTCTCTACCAGCAGGTTGATCAGCTCGATCCGGCTGGTATGGGAACCTTTGTCTCGGCAACAGAGCGGCGAAGGCGAGGCTGGCCAGATTGTCCGCGCCCCGACGAGGCTAGTGTGTCAGCACAAATCCCGCCACCGCCATCGGCGTAGCCGCTACCCGCGTCTCCCGCAGCTTCTGCCGGACCATCTCCGCCCACCCGGCCGGCGGCTCGAAGCGGGAGGGGTGCAGATCCGACGCGCGTCCCTTTTCCCCCGCCAGGAACGGGATCCACTCCGGCCGCGGCGTCCCTGACGCGTCCCACGTCTGGAGGATGAGCTCGGGCGATCGCCAGCTCACCACGCCGAAGCCCATCCCCGTGGTTGCGGCGCCTTCAATCCGCAGCAACGCGACTTGTCCCCGGCGTCCGTCGACCAACTCCTGGAGGATCGCCTCCACCAGGGGGTGTCCCGACGCGAAGAAGTCGAGCGACTCGCGCCGCACCGCGGTCTCGCGGTCGAAGGTGCCGAGCCAACGCTGCCCTGCGGAGATGCCGGGGAGGCCGTCGACTGTGGCGAGCGGCCCGTACTCGAAGTACCAGGTCCTCTGCTCGGCCCGGTCGGCCACCTCGAATCCCATCAGCCGGCACGCCTCGACGATCACATGCTCGTTCTGGATCTCGAGGTCGGGCGGGATCCGATCGAGGATGGCCTGCGCCATCTCGGGGCGATAGGCGTTCTGATGCAGGTGGCGGTAGATCCCGCGCTCCGCCGCGGCGCGCACCTCGTCCGTCTCGCGGACGATGGCTTCGACGTCCAGCGTGGGGGTCTCCTGCCTTGCCGCCGCGCGGATCGCCCCTTCGACGTGGGCCAGCGAGTGATCGAGCCCGCCCAGCGGCATGCGGAAGACCCCCAGCCGCTCGTACACCTCGACGATGCACCGCGCGAATCCGGCCGGCGGGACGAAGTAGACGACCTCGACGGGCCGGGCGCGGATGATCCGGTCGAGGCGGCCGATCCGCTGCTCGACCAGCAATGGGCTCCAGGGGAGGTCGAAGAGGATGAGGCGCCGACAGAACTCGAAGTTGCGCCCCTCGCCTCCGCACTCGGTGCTGATCAGGATCGAAGGGCCTTCCGGCGAGCCGAAGCGCGCGACTTCCAGATCCCGCTGCGCCAGCGAGAGGTCCTCGTGGAAGACCGCGACCCGCTCGCGAAGGACGAACTCCATCTCGCCTTTGATCTGCTCAAGCGAAGATCGGCCGGCGACGAAGATGAGCGTCTTCTGGCGGCGGCGCTTCCAGGCCGGCGCCTCCGACGCCAACCAGGCGAGGCGGGGATCGCCCCGGGCGGGCACGCCGGCGGCCTTTTCGAGAGCTTCCTCTCGTTCGCGCAGGCGCACGGGCGTATTCGACGGGCGGGCCAGGGCCGCGGCCTCGCGAGTGGTCAGCTCAGGCCACGCGCCGATCTCGACTCGGCGCGGCACCCGTGGGGGAAGGCCGCCGATGTCCGCGCGGGTCGTGGCGCTGGTGCACGCGACCAGGGGCCGCCCGGCCTGCAGCGCATCGCGGAACTCCTCCCAGCCCCCGTAGGCTTCGGGACGCAGCAGCTCGAGCAGGCGATAGAAACCATGGGTGTCCGCTTCCAGGGGCGTGGCGCTCAGCAGCAGCACATGACGCGAGGCAGCCACGAGGGGCGCCAGCGCCCGGTACGCGGCGCTGCCCGGGTGGCCGGGGCGGCGCTCCAGCCGGTGCGCCTCGTCGACAATCAGCAGGTCGGGCGGGTCCTCCAACGCCGCGCGGGCCGCAGCAGGATCCTGGACCAGGTCCTCCATGGAGATCACGCCCCGCTGGTGCACGGCGAAGGGGTTGAACTCGGGGCCGAGGTCCTTGTGGACGTCGCCCCGGCGCGCGGCGTCGAGCAGCACGAAGACCTGGTGGAACTTCCTGTACAACTCTCCCAGCCACTGCACCACCAAGGTGCCCGGGGCCGCGATGAGCACCGACTCGACGCGGCCGGTGCGCAGGAGGCGAGACAGGATGAGGCAGGCCTCGATGGTCTTGCCCAGGCCGACCTCGTCGGCCAGCAACCATCTGACCGGATCGGAGCGCGAGGCCAGCTCCGCCACGTGGAGTTGGTGGGGGAAGAGGCGGATCCTCCCTCCCAGGTAGGAGCCAAGGCCGCCCGCCTCGCGCATCGAGCGCAAGCGAAGGGCGTCGCAACGGTTCAGCAGGGCGGCTCCCGACTCGACCTCGTAGCGGAGGAGTCGCTCCGCCAGATCATCGCTCCAGCTCTCGGCCCACTCCTGCGGGTTCGAACCCTCCGGCGCCACGAGCGGCACGAAGGACTCGCCGCTCGCGGCAAAGACCATCGTCCGCCCGAGCCGGGGAAAGTGGACCTCCATCCGCGAGCCATCGACGCTGACGACTTCCCCGGGACCGAAGTCCCGGTTGAAGGAATGCAGGACCTTGTCTCCTTTGACGAACATGAGATGACAGTAGACCAGGAATCTCCCGTGCGCCCGAGAAACCAGCGCCGGCCAGAGGTCCTACCGAGTGCCGCGTTCTTGCGCGCTCCGACGTCGAGGATAGAGCGGCGTCTCGAACATCACGCGACAGCCGGGCGATGAGCCCTCGCGCATGCTCAGGATCGGAACCATCGCCTCCCCTTGGAATGGTTCGCGGGAGGCCATTGAGATAAACCAGTGTGACGACCGCGCTGGGCACCTTGCGAACCAACAGTTTTGGATTGCGCCGGGAGCAATGCGCGCGCACCATCCTCTAGTTCCTGCCACCGTGAAAACTGCCGGGGAATCCAAAGGCGCGAGCGTTCTGCGTTCCCGCGTCGTGCGGGCCGCGCGAACGCCGCCCGGGACGCCAAGCGCGCGTCCGTTGAAGGAGGAACCGCTATGCGACCCAACGTTACGGTCTCCACGACGTTCCTGCTTTCTTGTTTCCTGATCATGGCGGCCGCCTGTCTGGCGAGCCAGATGCCGATGCCGTCCGGCAGCGGTCCTTTCCCGAGCGCGCGGAATGCCCCCGTCGCGGCGCTGGCGGCCGAGCCGGTGGTCTCCGCCGAGTGGTATCCCATCGGCTCGGGGATCAGTTTCTGGGGCCACTCGATTTCGGTGTACCAGGACGAACTGATCCTGGGGGGATGGTTCTCCAGTATCGGGGGCGAAGACATGCGATCCGTCGCGGCGTGGGACGGAGCCCACTGGCGCCCGCTGGGCTGGGGCATGCCGTCGGGTTACCCCGCCGCCTTCGCCTTGTACCAGGACCAGCTCATCGCGGGTGGCACGTTCGTGAACGCGGGAATGTCGCCCGGCGCCGATCGCATCGCTGCCTGGGATGGTTCGCGGTGGAACAAGCTCGGCGGAGGTGTCTCGGGGGAGGGCAACGCGTCGGTCATCGCGCTCTCCGTCCAGGACGGGAATCTGATCGCGGCGGGCGTGTTCGATCGTGCGGGAGGCGCCCCGGCGCGGAACATCGCGCGCTGGGACGGAGGGCAGTGGTCGCCTCTCGGTTCCGGAGTCAATGGTCCGGTCTGCGCGCTCGCCACCTGGGACGGCCTCCTTGTCGCGGGCGGGATGTTCACCGAAGCGGGCGGCCTCCCGGCCCACAACATCGCGGTCTGGGACGGTGTCTCCTGGGAGCCTCTCGACATGGGATTGCCGGCAACCGGATCGGTCATCTGGGCGCTGGCAGTCTTTGATGGCGACCTTGTCGCTGGAGGGATCATCGCGTCGGTCGGAGCATCCGAGGCGGGCAACGTGGTGAGGTGGAACGGCGCCGCGTGGGAGCCGCTCGGAGACGGCGTCGCCGGAGGGGCGGTCTTCGACGGGGCGGTCGGTTCGTTCCAGGTACATGGGGGTCGTCTGATCGCCGCGGGTCTCTTCGACCAAGCCGGGGACGGATTCGCCGGGAACATCGCCGCCTGGGATGGCACAGAGTGGACGAGTGTCGGCCTGGGGATGGATTTCGGGATCCTGGCGCTCGGCGAGTTCCGAGGGGATCTCATCGCCACGGGCGCATTCACCCGTGCTGGAACCTCGGAAGCCAGCTACGTCGCTCGTTGGAGCGAAAACCCGCAGAGCGGAGGCAAGGTCGAACAGACTCCGCCTTCCGATGTCCGCATGGAGACCGACGGCAGCGGCAAGGTCGAGTTGCTGGCCGTGGAGCCGCGAAGCGGAGCAGTCCGCGCCGACTTCACGATGCGACGGCGAGGCACGACCGTGCTGCTCGACCTGGAGGCCTCCACCCAGGCGAGCCTGGCCATCTACAACGTCGGCGGCCGGCGCGTGCGCGAGCTGGGCAGCGGCCTTTTCGCCGCGGGCCGGCACGAGTACTACTGGAACCGGCAGGATGACGCGGGTCAGCCGGTGGGCCCCGGGATCTACTTCTGCCGCATGGGCACCGAACGCGGCACGAAGTCTCTGCGGATCGTGCTCACCAACTAGAGGCCGCCAACTCGCGGGCCCAACGAGCGGCCTCTCAGTATCGTTTCTCGATGGAGTAACGCCGGACTTCGCCTTGCGGGTCGAGGATCTCCACCGAGTACGGCGCGATCTTGGCGAGGTAAAGACCCGCGGGAAGCGCATCGGTGCTCGGCGTCTCCAGGACCAACAAGTCCGGAGGCGCTGCGGCGAGATGGCGCAAACCCGACAGCGCGAAGTTCGGATCCGTCCGGTACGCCGGGTGGAGAAGCAGCCGCCTCCAACCCTGCTTCTCCATGTAGTTGGCCACCGATCGCTCGATGTGCGGATCGGGACGCCCGGGCCGGAGATGCACTGACAGCATTTCGAGCTGCTCGGGCGTCAATCGGTCCAGGCCGCACCGCCGGAAGGAGTCTTCACCCGGAAGGGCCGCCAACGGGGGCGCCGCGCCCTCATCATGGGAGCACCACGATCGTTCGTCTGTCTCCAAGCCGTGCTGCGCGAGATCCCTCGCCTGATCGTGGACCAGGTCCACCGCGGGGCCGGCGGTCGCCGCGAGGGGCGAGGTGTCAGAGACGTCCCCGGGCCCGGTGTCCGCCAGGAGTGGGAGGCTGGCGAGTGGGGCGAGCAGGAAGATCAACCCGATACAGACCCGGCGAAGCATGGGCAGCCCTTTCTCCGTTGAGAGGCTCTTGTGAGTGTCCCGGCCGAGAAGCGATGGATGGCTCAGCGCCTCACCCGGCCGAGATGCCGAGGCGCATAGTGGCACGGCGATTCGTGGCGGGCAAGCGGTGTGGTAGTGTCCGGCCATGAGAACGACCCGGGTGGATCCTGACGGCAACGGGGCCCGCCCGATCGCCCAGACCCATCGGCCGCTGGTGGTGACCGCGCTGGTGCTCGGCCTCTTCATGGCCGCGATGGAGTTCACGGTGGTCTCGACGGCGATGCCGACCGTCATCGGCGACCTCGGGGGCATTCAGTTGTACTCGTGGGTCTTCACCGCCTACATGCTGGCCTCGACGGTGACTGTTCCGATCTTTGGAAAGCTGGCGGACCTGCGGGGCCGGAAGCCGATCATGCTGATCGGTCTGGCGCTCTTCTTGGCGGGTTCGATGGCCAGCGGCCAGGCGCGATCGATGCCGCAGCTGATCGCCTTCCGGGCGCTGCAGGGACTCGGCGCGGGCGCCATGCAGCCGATCTCGCTGACCATCGTGGGGGACATCTTCAACCTGAAGGAGAGGGCTCGCATGCAGGGCCTCTTCGGCGCCGTCTGGGGGCTCGCGGGCCTGGCTGGGCCCTTGCTGGGCGGGCTGATCGTGGATGCGCTTTCCTGGCGATGGGTCTTCTACATCAACGTTCCCTTCGGGATCGGCTCGGCTGTGATCCTCATGATGGCCCTTCACGAACGCGTGGAACGGCAACAGCACACGTTGGACTTTCGCGGGACGGCGCTCTTCACCCTGGCCTGCGTGGCCCTCCTCCTCGGCGCGCACGGGGGGAACATGGCTATCATCGGACTGCCGGCAGCCGCTGTAGGGTTCATTCTGTTTTTCCGCGCCGAACTCCATTCGCCGGAGCCGATCCTCCCTCTGGAGCTCTTCCGGCGCCGGGTCATGGCGGTGTCGAGCGCAGCCGGCGTCCTGGTCGGCGCGACCATGATGGCATCGGTGACGTACATCCCCCTCTTCGTCCAGGGAGTTCGTGGCCTCTCGCCTACCCAGGCCGGCGCAACGTTGACGCCCATCGTGATCGGCTGGCCGATCGCCAGCGCCATCGGCAGCCGCCTCTCGCTGCGGTTGGGTTTTCGGCGGCTCGTCTGGTGGGGGCTGGCGCTCGTCGCGGCGGCGAGCGTGTTGCTGGCCTGGTCCCTCGACGGGGATGGTGGGCTGATCGTGCCTCGTCTGGCCATGGGACTGATGGGAGCCGGGATGGGTCTTGCGACGGTGTCGATTCTGCTGGCGGTCCAGTCGAGCGTGGAGTGGCGGCAGCGCGGGGTGGCGACGTCGAGCACGATGTTCTTCCGGATCATGGGAGGAGCGATCGCCATCGGCATCCTCGGCGCGATCCTGACAGCGCGTCTCGAGGCGGTCCCGGGGGTCTCCCCCGAACAGGCGAACCAACTCCTTGGCCCGGCTCACGGACGCGACCTCCCGCCGGAGTTGTTTCAGGCGCTCGGGATGACCCTGCGGGAGAGCCTGGTCATGATCTTCTGGGCGATCGCCGGGATTTCGGTGCTGGCCTTTCTCGTCGCGCTCCGCTTCCCGGCTGTGAGTCCACCGCAGGAGAGCGAGCCTGTGGCCAGATAGGGGAACCAGTGCTGGGGGGCGCGAGGCTGCCCGCGGGAGCGCCAGGCCGCGGTAGGCGGCCCGAGGCTGCGCCGGCCAGGTGGTCCCGAGGCGGCGGCAGGCGACGAAGAGAAGAGAGAAATCTGATAAACAGGAATCCCGTCCGTGTATCACGCAAGCCGAAGGGGCCCGGGGCATTCCCACGCTACACCGATCCGGGTGGACCGCTCGGCCGTCGCTCCTGGACCACTGCACCTTTGCGCAGGATCGGCGCGCCGCAGCGCCGCGGGTGGCACTCGGCCTGGTTGCGGTGATGATCGGATTCGACCCGCTGGGTGATCCAGGAACCACCACGGCAATCCATGTGTTGTTAGCGCTGTTGCCGGACTCAGGCTCGCGGCGGCTTTACCCGGTTCCCCGCGATCTGGTTCAATCGACAGGTTGGCTCCGGCAGATCCGGCCGCAACAGCACCGATCCATCCAGAGAAAGGCCCCCATGACCTCCGAGATCTCAACCAAGGAAGCCGTCGAGACCATCGCCGGCCTGAAGCAGGCGCGCCTGGCGATCCTCGAAGAAGTCCGTAAGGTCATCGTGGGCCAGGAGAAGGTGGTCGACGAGCTTCTCACGGCGCTCTTCTGCGACGGACATTGCCTGCTGGTGGGCGTCCCCGGACTGGCCAAGACCCTTTTGATCAGTACCCTGGCGCGCGTCCTGGACTTGAAGTTCAGCCGGATCCAGTTCACCCCCGACCTCATGCCGAGCGACATCACCGGCACCGAGATCCTCGAAGAGGACCGCAGCACCGGCAAGCGCACCTTCCGCTTCGTCCAGGGTCCGGTCTTCGCGAACCTGGTGCTGGCCGACGAGATCAATCGCACCCCGCCCAAGACGCAGGCGGCCCTGCTCCAGTCGATGCAGGAGAAAGCGGTGACGGCGGCGGGGCGCACTTTCGCCCTCGAGCCCCCCTTCTTCGTCCTGGCGACGCAGAATCCGATCGAGATGGAAGGGACCTATCCTCTTCCCGAGGCCCAGCTCGACCGGTTCATGTTCAATGTCTTTGTTGACTATCCAACCGAGGAAGAAGAGCGCCGGATCGTCGAGACCACGACCGGCTCGTACGTGGCCGATGTCAAGCCGGCGCTCAGCGGCGCGGACATCGTGCGCATCCAGAGGACGATCCGCCGGGTCCCGGTCTCCGAGCATGTCGTTTCCTACGCGGTCAACCTCGTGCGGCAGACCCGTCCTGCCCACACCGAGCAGTCCTTCGTCAAGGACTGGGTCTCCTGGGGGGCCGGACCGCGGGCGTCGCAATACCTCATCCTGGGGGCGAAGACGCGCGCGGTGCTGATGGGCCGGCCCACCCCCGCCTGCGAGGACGTCAAGCACGTTGCCGTCTCGGTCCTGCGCCACCGGGTTCTGCCGAACTTCAACGCCGAGGCCGACGGCATCAGCGTTCCCTCCATCATCGAGAAGCTTCTGTCCACCGTTCCGGAACCGAAGGAACGGGGGATCTAGGTGGAGAAGAGCTCCCTCGCCGGCGGACTCGACAGCCGGCGTTTCCTCGATCCACGGATCGCCGGCAAACTGCAACGCCTGGACCTGCGGGCGCGACTGGTGGTCGAAGGGTTCCTGACGGGATTGCACAAGAGTCCCTACCATGGTTTCAGCGTCGAGTTCGCCGAGCACCGCCAGTACATGCCGGGAGATCCGGTGCGCAGCGTCGACTGGAAGGTCTACGCCAAGAGTGACCGCTATTACATCAAGCAGTTCGAGGAAGAGACCAACCTTCGGGCGTATCTCCTGATCGACACCTCGACGTCGATGCTCTTCCGCGCCCAGCCCGAGGGGGTGGCGAAGCTTCGCTACGCCATCGACCTGGCCTCGGCGCTCGCCTACCTGATGATCCACCAGCAGGACGCGGTGGGTCTCCTCCTCTTCTCCGATACCATCCAGCGGCTGGTCCCGGCGCGGAGCGCGCGCATCCAGCTTCGAGCGCTCCTACGGGAACTGGAAGTCGAACTGCGGCGTTCGGAGTCGCGCCAGATCCGGGAGAAGGAGCCGCGCCAGACCCGGGTGGGCCAGTGTCTCAGCTTCCTCGCGGAGCGGATCCCTCGGCGCGGCCTGATCATCCTGCTGAGCGACCTGTGGGATCCGGCCCAGGACGAAGTGCTCGCGGCGTTGAAGCGCTTCCGCCACCGCCAGCACGAGGTCGTGGTCTTCCACCTGCAGGATCCGGCGGAGGTGGAGTTCCCCTATCGCCAGGAGGGGCTCTTCGTCGACGTGGAGACCGGCGAGCAACTCAACGTGCTGCCCTGGGAGATCGCGCGCGAGTACCGGCGACGCGTGGAGGAGCGCACCGCCTACTACCGCCGGGCCTGCTCGGAGAACCGCATCGAGTATGAGCGGGTGCTTACGAACACCCCGTTCGACGTCGCCCTGCTGCGGTACCTGGAGAAGCGGGAGCGGCTTCATTGAACCGGGGCCCGGGTAGCGCCGCGCCGTCCGAGCGAATTCGCGGGGGGAGCGTTCACGCATGTTCGGCCTGACCTTCATCAACTCGCTCTTCCTGCTCGGCCTCGCCACCGCGGTGCTGCCGATCATCATCCATCTCTTCAGCCGCCGCCGCGCCTCGGAGGTGGCCTTCCCGAGCGTGGAGTACCTGCGCGAGATCTCGCGGCAGAAGGTCCGGCGGATGCGGCTGCGCCAGTGGCTGCTCCTCGCGTTGCGGGTCCTCATCCTGGCCCTCTTCGCGCTGGCCATGGGACGGCCGGCTGTCCGCGGCTCCGCCGGCGTGGTCACTCGCGGCAGCTCGACGCTGGCGGTGGTCCTGGACAACAGCTACAGCATGATGGCGGCCGACCCTGCTCTGACGGGGGATCTGCCGGCTCCGACCGGGGGGGCTCGGGGGGAAGCCGCGCCAGCGTTGGATGATCGAGGAACGGGTGCGCAGGGCGGAGTTGAGGGCGATCCGGGGGAGGCGATCAGCGGAACGCTGTTCGCGCTGGCGAAACGTCGCGCCTCGGAGATCCTCGACATCATGGGCGAGGGGGACCGGGCGATCCTGGCCATGGCCGGCCGGCCGGCTGCCTTGCCGTTCCAGACGCCCGTGACCGACGCGGGGCTCCTGCGCCGGGAGATCGACCGGACTCCTCCGACTGCCGGGGGATCAGACCTTCCCGCCGTTCTCGACCAGGTCCTCCCTCTTCTGGCCTCGGCCCGGACGATCAACAAGGAGCTCTTCATCATCTCGGACTTCCAGGGCCGGGACATCGAGGAGTGGTCGCGGCTCCGCGATTCCGAGGGAAGCGCCCGCGGCGATTCGCTCACCTGGAGCAAGGAGATTCCCGAAGGGCTCCACGTCTACCTGGTTCCCGTGCGCGAAGCAGGCCAGGCCAACGTCTCCGTTGAACGCCTTCGGTTCGAGCCAGGGTCCGGACCGGCCGGCGGCGGACGGCTCACCATTACGGCGCTCAATCACGGCGAGGAAGCGGTGGCGGATCGCCTGGTGCGCGCCGCTGAAGCCTCGAACCCGGGCGCGGCCCTGGGCGACGCCTACCTGGACATCGCGCCCCGCTCGCGCGGCGAGGTCTCGATCGATCTGCCGCGCGCTCCCGCCGATGGCGGCGTCATGGTCCGGCTCGGCTCGGACGCTCTCGAGTGGGACAACCGAGCCTATCTGATGGCGGGCAAACCGGGCGTGCCCAAGGTGCTGGTCGCAAGCAGCGACCCGACCGGGTTCGTGCGTCAGGCGTTGGATCCGGATGGCACCGGGGAGTTCTACGATGTGCGCGTGGCGGTGCCCGAGGCGCTCGGCGAGGCTTCGTGGTGGGACGTCGATGCCGTGATCTTCTCCAATGTCGGGCGTCTCTCCCCGGCCGCGCAGGAGATGCTGGTTCGATACAAGACCCGGGGCGGCGGGGTCCTCATTGCGCTGGGCGAGAAGATCGATCCCCGCTACTACAACAGCGAGATCCTCTCGCGGATTTCCAGTCTGGAACTGCTGAGCACGCCGGCCGAGGAGGATCCCGACGCCTTCCGGACCCTGCGCGCCGCGGTCGTGTCGCATCCGATCTTCGCCGGGTTTCCCATCGGCCCGGGGGAGAATCTCGGTTCCGCGCGCTTTACGCGCGCCCTGGCGGTTCGGGGCGGGCCCCAGAGCCGCGCCCTGGCGGAGTTCGGCACGGGTTTCCCGGCCATCGTCGAGGAGGACGGGGTGCTGCTCTTCACCAGCAGCTTCGATGGCGTGTGGAACGACTTCGTGACCAGCGCGTCTTTTCCTCCGTTGCTGCACCAGATGGTGCGCTACCTGGCCTCTCGAGGATCGGCCGAAGCGGACTACGGGCGCGTTGGGTCTCGCCTGGAGGCTCTGGTCGCCGCCGACGCGGTACGCGAACCGGTGGTGGGCGTGGATCCTGAAGGCGGTCGAACTCCGCTGGATGCTGCTCCGGTCGAGGAAATGGTTCGACTGCGATCGGAACCCACCCGTTTGCCGGGGATCTACCGCTTCCAGGACGCCTCGGGAGCGGTGGTGGCCTCCTTCGCCGTCAACCTCGATCCCGCCGAGGGAGATCTGGCGCCCGCCGAGGTTTCTTCCATCGAGCGCCTTTTCGGACGTGGAGCGCGTTACCTCGAACTGGGGCAGCCGGTCACGCGGGACCTGTTGCAGGGGCGTTACGGACGGGAGCTCTGGCGCCCGCTCCTCATGCTGGTGCTCGGACTCCTGGTGGTGGAGTCGCTGCTCAGCCGCGGGCGGCTGTTGAGCTGAAGGCCGGCGCTCGCGGCTGAGGCGCTGATGTCCTTGGCGGCGGCTGCCTCGCCAGGCACACTTCGGCCCGGCGTTGAACTCCACCGCCACGCCGGTGGTGCGCGACGAGATCCTCCAGCGGCCGCCAGGAGATGGAGCATTTGCGCAACGCCAGCGAGCGGAGACTACGTTGCAGGGTCCCTCGCCGCGATGCCCCAACTGGTATAGCGGCCTGTACCAATCCGTGCGGGCGCGGCAGGACGGCGGAAACACGTGCGGCTGCGACGTGGTGGCGAACGGACGTGAATCCGCCGCGCCGACGTCGCAGCCGCTCGATCCTGCTCACGGATGATGACTGCTTCAGGCGTTTGGCGTGATCAGAGTGGCAGATTGGCCAATGCCAGGACCGCGGCGATCGTCTCGATCTCCTCGTCGCTGGACGTCGTGAGGGCCGCTCTGACCGCCGCCGCCACGCTGTGGTAGTAGGTGACGTGCGCTTGCACCGTCGCGTCCGGGGATGTCGCCTGGTCAAGTGCTTGGACGAGCACTGCGCGGATGCCTCCGATGCCCCGGACGGTCGCGTCGACCGATCCGATCGGATCGGAGAGATCGGCCTTCACGTCGCGCAGGTGCGCGAGCACCTCATCGTGATAGTCCTGCCATGCGGCCGCGACCGCCTGGGCGCTGGTCGCGCTGCGCACGGAGGCGGCGAGGGTTCGCCCGGAAGCCGACAACGCTTCCAGCTTGTCATCGGTAGCCTCCAGCGCGGAGAACGCGTTGGAGATGGAAAGCTGCAGCGCCGTAGCCCGGTGCAACGCCGACGCCTTGATCGCGCCCAGCTCGGCGTCTGCGTTGAGAGCGGCCGCCATTCGGGTGAAAGCGGCGGTCCCGACCGCGATCGCCTGCCCGTATTCCGCCGCCGTGATCCCGTTATCTGTGAAGGCCTTGAGGACGGACGCGTGGTAGGACGCGTGCGCCGCTTCCGCGGCTTCGTTGTTGTCACCGGCCAGGTCGAGCGCGGTTTCCAGACCGACCTGGGCGGCCGCCCGGCGATCCCTGATCGAGCGGATGTCCGCGTAGTTGCCGCCGACCGATGGGTCCGTCAGGTACAGGTTCTCCGCCTGCACCTGTTCCGAAAGGGCCAAGGCGAGGACCACTGTATTGGCGTGAACGGGTTCGACCGCCTCGGCCAGCACATCGTTGACGATCTCGGAGATCCGCGGGTAGGTGATCAGCGTATCGCTGGCCTGCGCGCGCACCCGCTGGAAGGTGGCCGCCTCCAACGTGGTCTCAGCGGTGAGGGGCTGCGCGCGAACCGTGCTGCCCGAGCGAACGGGAGCGCTCACCACGGCCTTCCACTCCTGTCCCCCCTTGACCGCCCGTGCCACCAGGTGGGTGACGTCCGCCACCTCCAACTCCAGCGCGTATTCCCCTTCAACGTTGGTCGTGGCGGGCTCGCGGGACACAACGGTCAGGTTGCCGTCAGCCGCTATACGGGAAGCGGTTACGCTCGCGCCCGATACGGGCTGAGCCTGCTCATCGAAGACCAGTCCCTCGAGCCGCGCGGGGCCCGAAGGTCCCACCGTCTTGTCGTCGTCGTCGCTGCAGCCGGCGGCGAGAAGGGAGCACATGGCGAGGACGAACAATGGCGCCCACCGTAGCCCCCGGGCCGCGTGCTTTCCTGTCGCACCGGACCAGGGCGTCCCAGCCCCACGTCGTTGGGCGCCAGAGTGATTGGCTCCGGGCGCCGGTTGGCGCGCGGAGTTAGACAGATAGCGAGTCATGGAAACACCCTCCGATTCCACATGCCGGACTCGTATGGCCGTTCATCTCTGCGGGCCGCTGTCATCGCACGGGCCTCGCTCGGCCATACCACACTCCACTCTCCTGGTTACGCAGACCCCGCGTTCCGGGCTTGTCACTCCAGCTCCGAACCTCAGGTCTGCCCCTCGCCCGACACCTATGTAAGTTCCGGACCGTTTCGCGAGTGTGGCCGCAGGTCACGGGCAGATGAGGCACTTGGATGAGATGCCACGAGAACCCGCCGGAAAGGTTGACCCCTCCACCGGATCTCGGCGAGGCTTTGGAGAACGAACATGAAGATATCGAAATCTCGCATTGCCCCTTCGCACGCGATGGCGCACAATCACGCCGCTGAAGGTTCTTGGGCGATCGATCCGGATCTAAGCAGGGGTTGGGCTCCGGAGACACTGGATCGCCAGAGGCAGGACACGCTCGAACTCTCAACGCCACCGACAGATCCGGCCACTACGTTCCTTTCCCGCGCTCATCCTCTTGAGATAGGGGTCGCCATTTGGGCTCGCCCGGAGCCCGCGCATGTCTCCGGGGGGTCTTCGAGGATGTATTTCATGAAACGATCGAACGGTTCCGGGAGAACCACGGCTGCGGTCCGTGCCGGTCTCTCTCCAGTCGCCCTCCGCCGTCTCGCGCTGTCGGTGCTGATCATTGTGGTCGTCGCGACTCGCGCCGACGCCATCCGGGCGCAGTACAACTATCCGAAGGTCGGCCTGATCACGGCGAAAGTCGGGGAAATGTCCCAGTCGCAGATCGACACCCTCTCCTGGTACGACTATGTCGCCCTGAGCGACTATCCGGAGACGCTCGAACTGATCCGGGAGCACAATCCGAACATCAAGCTCTACTATTTCTGGATGCCGCAGAACATCATCAACTGGAGCGAGAACGACACCTTCTGGTATCCCGACACGAGCTGGAGCCTGGCCCGTCTCTCCCAGTTCTATGCGTTGCGTAACGACTGGTACCTGCGCAAGACCAACGGCGAGCGGATCGCGGAGTGGGACGGGTGGCATTCCAACTGGACGCGCTATTGCCCCAAGGGAACCTACGGCACCTCGCGCGGCCTGAACTACGTGGAGTGGCTGACGCACGTCGCCATCCCCCGCATGGTCAATGGCGAGATGGGACTGCCGCCGTGGGGGCCGCACGGGGGCGGCAGCTACAACGGCTTCATGTTCGAGGTCCTGGTCGACTGCGTCGGATCGTGGGCCAATGAGGAGTACTTCGAGGCCGACCCCGACCTGGACGGCGAGGCCGAGGGATGCTACTCCACCTGCACCATGGGAGGAGACCGTGACAGCCTCTCCATTCTGATGCGGGAGATGAACGAGGTTTTCCACGAGGTCATGTCCTCGGTGCAGGACCAGGGCATCGAGGTCATCTTCAGTCCGGGCAACATCCACATGGGCCCCAGCTACCGCACGGACTTCACCGGCGCCAAGCTGGAGGGCTGGATGTCCTGGTACCACCAGAGCTGGCAGGACTGGCGCGACTGGTTCTACGGCCTCCAGGATCGCTACGAGACGACGGTCTGGGGACCGGGGTATTACTGGGCCGAGCGTTACATGGGGCACACCGGCGTCGATTCGCTGGAGGGCTGGGACAACACGATTCTGGAGGTCTGGCCTCGCCCCGGGCTCAACGAGGCCACCTGCCAGAGGCTGAAACGGTGGGGCCTGGGGACGGCGCTGCTGGGAGAGGGCTACTTCGCTTACACCCGCGATCAGCACGGCCTCTTCTGGCAGCCGGAGTACGAGTGGGATTTCGGCCGGCCCCTGGGTGGATACTTCCACCAGACCTACCCCAACTTCGGCCGACCGGACACGTTGTTCGTCCGTCACTTTTCCCGCGGGTACGTGAAGGTCAATCCTGAGGACCATGACGTGGGCGGGGTGCCGGCCCAGGATGCGATCTTCGGCTGGTGGGGCCGCATCAAGAACCTCCTTACCAGCGATCGCTCCGACGGAGGAATCACGGTCTCCTTCGAAACGCCGGTGGATCCGCCGTCCCCGATCGACGGATACGAAATCCGTTACGCCGACTTCCCGCTGAACGAAGAGAGTTGGGAAAGAGCGGCGCTGTACTCGGGCGGCCTGGTGACGGCCGAGCCGGGCGGCCGGGTCGAGATCGCGCTCACGGGGCTGCCGGGAGCGCGCGCCTGGGAGATCGGCGTGCGCGGCCGGGTCGGCGGCGAACTGGAGCCTCTGGGCGACCAGGTGTCGGTGTTCCGCCCGCAAGGCCTCGCCATGGAGGCCAAGGGCAACACGGCGCCGGCGCCCATCGAGGAGCGGGAGGAAGAGGACGCCCTCGCGGCCGGCGCCGCGTGGAGGGTGGAGCTCCCCAATCCCTATGGCCGGGGATCGACGATCCGTCTGGCCGCACCCGCCGGAACTCCGATCGTGGCCGAGATCTACAGCCTGGAAGGACGGCTGGTCCGACGGCTGTACCAGGCGATCGCGCCCGCCTCCGGCGCCAACGTGTCGTGGGATGGCCGGACGAACTCCGGAGAACTCGCGGGTTCGGGGGTCTATTGGCTGAACCTGCGTGGCGAAGAGACCTCCGTGCGGAAACGGCTGCTCCTGGTTCAGTGAGTCGTATGGCAGCTTCGTTCCGGCTCTGGTGACCGCGCCGGTCGCCGGAGCAGGACTCGCGACCACCGCTCGGGCCTCTTGTCTTCGCTTGGATCGACCGGCTCCGCCGCGCTACCCTGGCTCGGCGGAGCTGTCGTTTCCGCGCGCGCCGTGGGATCGGGAAGAGGCGCTGGAGCGCCGTGCAAAGAAAGAAGGCGTCGGACCATGAACCTGGACGAGCTGCTGGGCACACTGTGGGATGAGTACATCAGGATCACCCCCCAGGCCCGCCGGATCCACGAACTGCTGGGCGGCCGGGGCGAGCAGGTGGTCAACGATCATGTGGCCCTGCGCACCTTTGACCTCGACCCGATCGACATCGATTCCCTGGCCGCGCCTTTCCTGGCGGCGGGCTACCAGTACCACCAGGACTATCACTTTCCGGAAAAGCGGCTCTATGCCCGCTCGTACAACCCGCCGGCGGAGCGGTATCCGCGCGTCTTCATATCCCAGCTGAAGACCGGCGAGTTCGACGCGGATCTTCGCCGGGTCGCGCGGGAGCTGGCCGGACAGGTGCCCACCGGGCGCCGTGGTTCGACGCGCCTTCTGCTGGATGCGCCCACCTGGGGCGTGCCCGATCTGGAGGTTTACCGGTCACTGCTGGCGCAGTCGGAGTATGCGGCCTGGGTGGCAGCCTTCGGGATCCGGGTGAACCACTTCACTGTCTTCTACAATGCGCTGCGGACGTTCGCCTCTCTCGAGGAGTTCTCTCGCTGGCTGGCATCGCAAGGGTTCCCCATGAACGAGTCCGGCGGTCTGGTCAAGGGCTCGCCGGCGGAGCTGCTGGAGCAGTCCTCGACCCTGGCGGACCGGATCGAGTGGGAGTTCGCCGGAGGACGGCGCCAGGTCATCCCGTCGTGCTACTACGAGTTTGCCCGCCGTCATGTCGATCCGTCCACGGGCGAGATTTATGCCGGTTTCATCGCGCGCAGCGCGGACAAGATCTTCGAGTCGACCGATACGCGGCTCTCTTCCCCGGATCGGTCCTGATCCTTTCCCGTCCGCGAACGGCAAGGCGCGAATTGCGAGGACAAGCCACCAGCTTGAGGAACAGCCCTTCCGCCGCGGCGAAACGTTCGCCGGCAGCCGGAGAGGCGACAGAACAGGAGGCGGCCCGCCGCCGGGGAGGATGAGCCATGAAGTTCGGAGCTCGCAACCAGATCAAGGCCAAGGTGGTCTCCACCCGCAAGGGTGACATCATGGGGCAGGTGCAGTATGAGGTGATCTCCGCCGCGAACCTCTCTTCGGTTCTGACGGTGGACTCGATCGATGAGCTTCAGCTGAAGACCGGCGATGAAGTGACCCTGATCATCAAGGCGGTTCACGTCCTGCCGGTCAAGGTCTGAGGGTCAGGAGCCCCGACGGGCCAGGGGCGTTGACCGTCGCGACCCGGTGAAGTCCTGATGTAACCTCCCGTAATGGGATTGACGGAACATGGGACGGCAACCCTACCCGCCGGGGGGGGCATCGCCCGTCAGCTGACCAGGCGCTTCGGCGGCGCGAGGTCCTTTGGGCTTCTGGGGACCCATCTCGACCAGGGAGCCGCCTCGGGCATCTGGGTGCGCGGGCTCAGTGGCTCTTCCCGGTCGCTGCTTCTCGCCACCCTGGCAGAGCGGTCGCCCCGTCTCGTTGTCTGCGTTACCGCGGACAATAGCGGGGCCGAGGACTTTCGCGACGATCTCCTGTTCCTGCTTGGTCCGGGCGCGGCCGCCGTGTTTCCCGATCCGGGCCTCGATGCCTACCGGGGGGTGCATCCCAAGGTGGCGATGCGGGCGCGCCGGGTCGAGGTGCTGGCCGCCCTCTCCCTTCCGCAACAACGCCGGGCGTTGTCCGACTGCGCCGGTCTGCGCGTGCTCTTCGTGCCCGCTGCGGCCCTGGCGACGCCGGTCCCCCGGCCGGCGGTCTTTCGGCGAGGAGCGGTCCATCTCCGGCAGGGGAATGAGGCCGATCCCGCCGATGTCCAGCGAACGCTGGCAGGTCTCGGCTACGCGACGGTCCCGCTGGTGGGCGAGTACGGGGACATGAGCCGCCGTGGCGGCATCCTCGACGTCTATAGCTTCGGCCGGGAGAACCCGCTGCGAATCGAGTTCGACGGCGACACCATCGCCTCGATGCGGGAGTTCGATCCCTATACGCAGCGCTCGCTGACTTCATTGGCGGAAGCCCTCCTGCTGCCGATGTGGGAGTGGATCCCCGACGAAGAGCAGAAGGCGACGGCACGGCGGCGGCTCGGGCAGTGGAACGCCGCGGATCCGCAGCAGCGTGAGTCCTTCCCGCAGAGCGAAGTGGAGGAGCGCCTGGGCGCGCTGGAATCCGACGGCACGCTCGAGGGGATCGAGTGGAGTCTTCCCTTGTTCGGGGACTGGCGCGGCTCGCTTCTCGACTACCTGCCGCAAGACGCCATTCTCGTCGTCGATGACCCGACCTTCGTGCGGGCGAAAGTCTCCGGCCTCTCGCGCGACCTGCAGATCGCCTGGGACGCTCTGCAGGGAGACATGGCCTTGCCGCTTCCTCCGGCCTCGCCCGGAGAGATCTTCTGGCTGTGGGATCGCTGGGAAGACCTTCTCTGGAGGGGTGCGCGGATCTACCTGGGCAGTGGCGGATCCCAGGTGGAGGAGGCCAAAGCGGGCGACGTGACGGAACCCCCGCCTTCCGGGCCTGATGAAGGCAGCCACCTCGGGGCTCGTCCGGTTCGACCGGGCACGGATCTCGTGCCCGCGCGAGCCTCGGACGAAGTCGGCTCTTCCGAGGTCCCCGGCTCTTCCCAGGTTCCTGACCTTTCCCAGTCCCACGGACTCGGGCAGGTCGAGTTTGACGCACGTCCGCCCGAACGGTTCGGGCGCAACCTCGAGCAGACGCGGGATTACCTCATGCGCCTGCGCCTGGAGACGCCCGACATCGAGATCCTCTGCGATACCGAGAACCACCGCGACCGGCTGGAGGAACTGCTTCGCGGCGCGCCGGCCCGCTTCCACGTCGGCAATCTCGGAGCCGGCTTCGTCCTGCCCTCCTTGGGCCTCTCCGTTCTCACCGATCACGAGATCTTCGCCCGGATCCGGCGGCGCAGCGCGGGACGGCGCTATTCGCGCGGCATCTCGCTGAAGGAACTGCTCGCGCTCACTCCAGGGGACTACGTGGTCCACATCGACCACGGCATCGGGCTCTACCGCGGGTTGGAACGGCTGACCATCAATGGGCAGCAGACCGACTGCATCACGCTGGAGTACGCCGGGGGAGACCGGCATTACGTCCCGGTCGATCAGCTTTCCCTGGTGCAGAAGTACTCCGCCGAGGACGGTCATCGCCCCCCGCTCTCCAAGCTCGGAGGAAGGACGTGGGCCCGCACCAAGGAGCGGGTCAAGAAGTCCATCAAGGACATGGCTGACCAGCTCCTGCGCACCTATGCCATGCGCAAGGCGCGGCGCGGTTTTGCCTTCAGCACCGACACCCCCTGGGTCCGTCAGCTGGAGGCCTCGTTCCCCTACGACGAGACGCCGGACCAGGTGACCGCGATCGACGAGGTGAAGCGGGACATGGAATCCGAGAGCCCGATGGACCGTCTGATCTGCGGCGACGTCGGCTACGGCAAAACCGAGGTCGCCATTCGCGCGGCCTTCAAGGCGGTCCAGGACGCCAAGCAGGTGGCGGTCCTGGTGCCGACCACGTTGCTGGCGCGGCAGCACTTCGACACCTTCCGCGAGAGGCTGAAGGACTATCCCGTCGTGGTGGACTACCTCTCCCGCTTCCGGACGGCCCAGGAGGCGCGTGAGCTCCGCGCTCAGCTCAAGGAGGGGAAGGTCGACATCCTGATCGGCACGCATGCCATCCTGAGCAAGGACACCGTGTTCAAGGATCTCGGACTCGTCGTGGTCGACGAGGAGCAGCTCTTCGGGGTGGCGGCGAAGGAGAAGCTGAAGCAGTTCCGGGCGACCGTCGACGTGCTGACCATGACGGCCACGCCCATTCCGCGGACCATGCACCTCGCGCTCATGGGCGGACGCGACATGAGCACGATCTTGACGCCGCCGCGCGACCGCCGCCCCATCCAGACCGAGATCCTGGAGTTCCGCGATGACGTGATCGCCCACGCCCTCATGCGGGAGGCCGATCGCGGCGGCCAGTCGTTCTTCGTCCACAACCGGGTCGAGACGATCGACGCCATGGCCAGCTATCTCGGCAAGCTGGTGCCGCACCTGCGCCTGGCGGTCGGCCACGGGCAGATGCGGGAGCGGATGCTCGAGGACGTCATGAGCAAGTTCCTGGCGGCCGAATACGACGTGCTGGTCTCGACCATGATCATCGAGAGCGGTCTCGATTTGCCGAACGTCAACACCATCCTGATCAATCGTGGCGACACCTTCGGCCTGGCGCAGCTCTACCAGCTCCGCGGCCGGGTCGGCCGTTCCGCCCGCAAGGCCTACGCCTTCCTGCTCGTCCCGCCCAGCCATTCCGTCACCGAGACGGCGCAGAAGCGGCTCAAGGCCATGGAGGAGTTCGAGGACCTCGGCAGCGGCTACCAGCTGGCCATGCGCGACCTGGAGATCCGGGGCGCGGGCAACCTGCTCGGCGCCGAGCAGCACGGCTTCATTGTCAACGTGGGATTCGAGCTCTACTGCCAGCTCCTCGACGAGGCAGTCCGCGAACTGCGGGGCGAGTTCAAGGACGAGGTCGTCGAGCCGCGCATGGCCACCGACATCGAAGCGTTCCTCCCGGATGATTACGTGCCGAGTCCGCGCGAGAAGATGAACCTGTACAAGAGCCTGGCCGATGCGCGCAGCCTGGAGAAGGTGGAGGAGATCGCCCAGGAGCTGGCGGACCGTTTCGGCCGCCACCCCGATCCGGTCCGCCACCTGCTCGGTCTGCGCCGGGCTCGTGTCCTGGGAGCCCAGGTGAAGTGCGAGAAGATCACGGTGCGGCAGGACTTCGTCCAGATCGATCTCGGGCGCGACCTGAGGAAGCCGGAGATCGAACGGGTGCTGCGGGCGGTCCCCTTCCCGGTGGAGTTCCTGATGGGTGGCGGGCAGCACCGGCTGCGGGTCAAGAGCCCGGGCGCGAAGGAGGCGGTCACGACCGCGCTGATCTTGTTGCGGGCCTTGGGGCAGCGGGGCGGTTGACCCTCTGTTGACCGACCCCCGGGAAGCGTAGGACAGGCCGCACGGGCAAGTTCCACGCACGTGAAATTCACTGCGTCCGGATCGGTCGCTCAGGTGTCTACTGGTACGGGAGCCGACCAGAACCCCTGACCCAGTCGGGAGGCATGAGAGAGCCGGATGCGGATCCTCGGGAAAACAGGACGACACGATTCGAGCGACGGCGACGCGCGCTGGGAGCGCTTCACCCGTCTCCTCGAGCCGGTCCACTCCTCCTTCCTGATCACCGCCCGCCGCCTCTCCCGGTCGCGAACCGAAGGAGACGACCTTTTCCAGGAGGCGATCCTTCGGGCTTACGACCGGCTTCCGGGGCTGCGGGACGAGGGGTCGTTCCGGTCCTGGCTCTACACGATCCTCCTCTCCGTCCACCGCAACCGCACACGGCGGGGTTTCTGGAGAAGGTTTATCTCCCTGGAAGGGGAGATGGACCGAGGCTTCGACCCGCCGGGCGCGGCGGGGCCGGATGAGGAGCAACGCAGGCGGGCGGAGCGGGTGTCCCGGGCACTGGCTTCCCTTCCCGCGGTCCAACGCGAGGCGGTGGTCCTCTTCGAGTGCGAGGAGTTCTCGTGCGAGGAGATCGCGGCCTTGCAGCAGGTCTCGATCTCAGCGGTGAAGTCCCGGCTGCAACGCGGCCGGGAACGACTTCGCCGCTCCTACGAACGGATGGAGCACGGACGAACCGCCCACGCAGCTCCCGGCCACGCCGGACCGGCTCTGGGCTCCCGCGCTCCCGCCGATTCCCCAGGAGGCGCGTCATGACCCATCGGCGTCGACGTCCGGGCCATGAAGACGAGGCCGCTCGCGCGGCGGAGTCCGAGCTCCGCCGGGATCTGGACGCCTGGCGGGAGTCCAGCCGGCGCGACGTGCCCACATTGCAATACTCGCTCGGGGCGCTGCGCCGCGCGCGGAGCTCCGACAACCCGGGAGGTATTCTCATGAACTCGTTCCGCTGGATGAAAGCCCGTCCCTGGCCCGCGTCGCTGGCCGTCGCCGCCGTCGTCGCCGTGGCCTTGATCTTCATTCCCGTCTCTTTCCAGAAGACGGTCGGCTTTGAGGTGACCATCGGATTGGGGAAGGCCAACCTTGCCCCGGAGCAGATCAAGAGCCTGGCCGGCGAACTCCGCGGAGTTCTCGGCGCCGAGCGGATTGCCGTCACGATGGAAAACGAAGGCGCCGCCCTGACCGCGCAGGTCCCGAGGGGATCGCTGGCCTCGGTGCAGCGGACCTCGGAGGCGTTTGCCGATGCGCTCAACCGCCGCGGCTTCGCGGCCTCCTCTTCCGTGAGCCCGAAGGTGGAGCGGGTGGTGAGGAACCTCTACGCCTACGCGGTCGACAACATCATCGAGATTCGCATCGACCGCGAGGGCAAGAGCGCGGAGCAGATCGCCGAAGAGATCCGCGCGCAGCTCGAGGCCGCCGGGCTGCGGAATCCGAGCGTGGAGTACTCGGAACAGGATGGACGCACGGAACTGCGGGTCAACGTGGAACGCGAGCTTGAGGGCGATGAATCCATGACCGAGCCGCCGACCGACATCCGCATCAAGATCGACGGCGTTGACACCGAGGACCCCCAGGAGCAGAAGCACGTCATCCGGGTCCGCCGCGAGCCCGGCATGACCGACGAGCAGGTGCTCGAGGATGTGCGCCGGCAGATGAGGGAGCAGGGGATGGAAGGAGACGCGGTGATCGAAAACGGTCGCGTGAAGATCATCCACCCCGAACGGTAGCCGCCGCCTCCGGATCTCTCAGACTGGATGGCGGATCTCTCAGACTGTAGAGCCTTCGGTTCGCGAATCTCTCAGCCTGGAAAGCGGCCGGCTCCCGGATCTGTCTGTAGTGACGAGAAGCCCCTGTTGCCGAAACAACCGGCGATGGGGGCTTCGCAGCTTCGACACGCAACAAGCGCCCGGACCCCCTTGTCGGGATGGAGGTCCGGGTGATGTCAGGATTGGGCGGGGCCGTCCGTCCGCCCGCGATCGCCGACCGGCCGCGATCCGCGGCTGCCTGATCAGAGCTCGAACTTGCCGACCTTGGCGTCGGCCAGCCGCCGGTTGGCGTCGTTCCAGTTGATGACGTTCCAGAAGGCGCCGATCCACTCGGCCCTCCGGTTCTCGTACTGCAGATAGTAGGCGTGCTCCCAGACGTCGCAGACCAGGATCGGAACGCCGCCCTGCGCGTGCTCGCTCTGGTGATCGTAGACCTGGTTGATGATCAGCTTGCCGGCCAGCGGCTCCCAGGAGAGGACGCCCCAGCCCGAGCCCTGCACGCCGGCGCTGGCAGCGTTGAACTGCTTCTGGAAGGCGGCGAAGGTGCCGAAGTCCGCCTCGATGGCGCTCTTGATCTCGCCGGTGGGTTCTCCGCCGCCGCCCGGCTTCATGTTGGTCCAGAGGATGGAGTGGAGCTTGTGGCCGGAGATGTGGAAGGCCAGGCTCTTCTCGAGCTGGTTGATCGCCGCGAAGTTGTCGCCCTTGCGCGCGTCGGCCAGCTTCTCCAATGTCTCGTTGGCTCCATTGACGTAGGCCAGATGGTGCTTATCGTGGTGGAGCTGCAAGATGCGGGCGGAAAGATGCGGCTCGAGCTGGCCGTAATCGTACTTGAGATCGGGCAACTTGTAGATGGGCATGGAAGCTCCTTCCCCGGTTCAGCGACGTGGTTCGTGCATGATTCTTGCTTGCGTAACAGCTGATTATCGAACCCGGTCGCAGGATTGTCAACGCCCGCAGCCGAGAGGACGGAGTCGGAAGCAAGAGGCGTGGCCTCGCCGACGGGTAGGAGATCGAGAACGAGGGCCAACGAAACGAACACCATGCAACGGACCCTATGGCCGGACGCCGACGGCCGCGGGCCGGAAAGGGGCGGGCAGGATGTCCATGATTCCCATCGGAGACGGCAAGAAGATCCGGGAACACTTCGGCAAGAAACTCAAGGGACCGGTCACCATCGACTTTTTCACCCAGGGCGACTCGCCCCTTCCCGTCCCGATCCAGGAGTGCATGTTCTGCAAGGAGACCGGAGAACTGCTCCGCGAGGTGGCGGCGCTGTCGGAGCGGATCACCCTGAACGTGCACGACCTGGTCTCGGACGCCGCGACGGCGAAGGTCCACGGGATCACCCGTGTGCCGGCATTCGTGTTGGGCGGCGCGGCCAAGGGCAGAGTCCGCTTCTTCGGGATTCCCTCGGGCTACGAGTTCGCTGCTCTGATCGAGGCGATCGTCGACGTCAGCCGGGGTTCGACCGACCTGGCTCCCAAAGCGGTGGAGCAGCTCTCGAAGCTAAGGAAGGACGTGCACGTCCAGGTGTTCGGCACGCCCACCTGACCGCACTGCCCCGCGGCGGCCAGGTTGGCCCACAAGTGCGCGGTCGAGTCCCCCTTCGTGACCGCGGACGTCATCGAAGCCGGTGAGTTCCCCGATCTGGTGCAGCGCTACCAGATCTCCGGTGTCCCCAAGACCGTGGTCAACGATAGCTTCGAGTTCACCGGCGCGCGCTCCGCCGAGATCCTGCTCAACGCGCTCCGAGAGGCGGGCGGTTCCGCGGAAGCCTGAGCCGGACTTTGCGCAGAGGCTCCACCTGATACAATGGGCCCGGGCTTCGGCCCAAACGGGTGGAAAACACGGGGTGCAAGACGCCGGAGCAGGCGAGGCGGGGAGCCGCCACCGTCCCGGCGCCGGGGAAGGGAGGGGCTGTGCAGCGGATCATCGAGTGCGTTCCCAACTTCAGCGAAGGCCGTGACAAGTCGGTCCTGGACGCCATTTCCGCCGAGATCGCCGGGGTGGACGGCGTCAGCCTTCTGGACGTCGACCCGGGGGCAGCGACCCATCGCACCGTCTTCACGTTCGTCGGCGAGCCCGAGCCGGTTGCGGAGGCGGCGTTCCGCGCGATCGCCAAGGCGGCCGAGCTGATCGACATGAGCAAGCACCACGGGGCGCATCCTCGCATGGGCGCCACCGATGTCTGCCCCTTCGTTCCCGTTTCCGGCGTGACCATGGAAGAGTGCGTGGAGGTTGCGCGCCGGGTCGGCGAGCGGGTCGGGCGCGAGCTCAAGATCCCTGTCTACCTCTATGAGCATGCCGCCACCTCGCCCGATCGGCGGTCGCTGGCCGATGTCCGCGCCGGCGAGTACGAGGCCCTGCCGGCCAAGCTCAAGGACCCGCGGTGGAAGCCTGACTTCGGACCGGATGTCTTCAACTCCCGGGCCGGGGCGACCGTCATCGGGGCGCGCGAGTTCCTCATCGCCTACAACGTCAACCTGAACACGCGCGACCGAAAGCTGGCCAACGAGATCGCGCTCAACATCCGCGAGACCGGACGCCTGAAGAAGGACGAGAAGGGCAACCAGGTCTTCGACGCCGCGGGCAACAAAGTACGGACGGTGGGGCTGCTTCCGGCGGTGCGGGCGGTCGGCTGGTACATCCAGGAGTACGGCTGCGCCCAGGTGTCGATCAACCTGCTCAACTATGCCGTGACGCCGCCGCATGCCGCCTTCGAAGCCTGTGTGGAAGAGGCGCGCAAGCTGGGCCTGCGGGTGACGGGCAGCGAGCTGGTCGGACTGATTCCCAAGGCGGCGCTGCTGAGTGCGGGAGCTTTCTACCTGGAGCGGGCCGGCAAGAGCACGGGCGTTCCGGAGACCGAGCTGGCGCACACCGCGGTGCACTCCCTGGGTCTGGCTGAACTGGCGCCATTCGATCCCCAGCAGAAGGTGATCGAGTACCGCATCCGCAGCGGCGCGCCCTCGCTGGTCGCCCTCACGACGCGCGGTTTTGCCGATGAGCTCTCTTCCGAATCCCCGGCCCCCGGCGGCGGCAGCGTGGCCGCGCTCTGCGGGGCCTTGGGCGGCGCCCTGGCGGCCATGGTGGCGAATCTCACGGTCGGCAAGAAGGGGCTCGAGGAATCCTGGGACCCGATGAAGGCGCTCGCGCCCAAGGGGCAGGCGTTGAAGGACTGGTTCCTTTACGCGGTCGACGAGGACACGGCGGCCTTCAACCGGGTCATGGACGCCTTCCGTTTGCCGGGCAAGACGCCCGAGGACGCCGCGGCGCGCGAGAAGGCGGTCCAGGAGGCGACCCGCCGGGCCACGGAAGTCCCGCTCGGGGTCCTCGAGCGCTCGCTCGAGGTCATGGATCTGGCGGAGGAGGCAGCGCGTCGGGGAAACCCGAACTCCGCGTCCGATGCCGGAGTGGCGGCGCTCTGCGGGCGTGCGTGCGCGGAGGGGGCGTACCTGAATGTCCTGATCAACCTCAAGGCGTTGACCGACGCCGCGTGGGTGGCGGCCACCCGCGCCCAGGCCGAAGACTGGAGGGCTCGGGCCGTGGCGCGGAGCGCCGAGATCCTGGCGGAGGTGGAAGGACGAATCGGCCGAGGATAGGGACTCGAGACTCGCGCCAATCCGCCACATACACGGCGACGTTCCTATCAGCGTCCGCACGGGCACACACCGGTCGGCCCGGAACCGACCCCGGGCCGATCGTGGCTGAGCCCGGGGTTCGCTCGGTCAGTACACGGTCACGAGGACCGTGTCCCTCACCGCCCGAACCTGCGCCACGATGGACGCCACCCCCGGCTCTTCTTGATCGGCGCGGTAGGTCGCGCGGGCCAGGCCGTCGCGGGTCAGCGCTTCGGCCGTGATCGCCCCCATGGACGCGGCAAAGACAACCACCGTCGAATCGGCCACCGGCGATCCCTGCTCCATGACGGTGGCCCAGATGGTGGCCACGCTGGTCGAGTCCGCCTTGAGGAGGAGGGGTACGGCATCCAGGCTCAGGGTCAGCCCGGGCGGATCCTCCGGTTTCGTACTGGTCCGGCAGGAGAGGCCAGACGCGGCACCCAGTACCAGTACCAGTACCAGCGCCAGGGCCGCGAGCGTCTCGCGCTGCCGGCGATGGTCTCGGAGAACGCCTCTGTAGGCCGATCGGCGGGCCTGGTTCAAGGCGGGACTTCTGGGGTCACTCATAGGCTTCGTTCTCCCGTCTCTCGATGAGGCCGCCCACATCCGCGACCACCTTGCGGGCAAGGTCCCGGGCGGCCGCTCTCCTCAAGTGGACACGGACATCGTCGGGCACGATGGCGGAGGCCAGCGCGCCGGAATCGGGCGCCAGGGTGATCCGGGGGAACTGCGAGGCCTCCCCCCGGCAAACCTCCCGCCACAGCACGGTGTAGCCATCGGGAGCGACGAGTTCGACCTCGACCGTGATCTCCGCCCGGGCTCGTTCGACGCGCGCCACCGGCTCTCCCTCGATCCCGCCGACAGAGCGGTCGTTGTAGTTGATGAGCTTGATGTTCAGCTCGTAGTGGCGCTGCGCCAGGATCTCGGGGCTGACCGCTCCCGGCATGCCCGCCACGTGCATCGCCAGGGCCCGGTGGGCCGCGCGGTCGTCGAGCCGCAGCGCATGGGTGAGTTCCGTCGCCACCCCTTCGGGATCGGGAGGCAACACCACGATCGGGTGGATCAGGAGCGCGACCGGCGGCCGTGTCACCCGTCGGGCCTCGTAGACCTGGCCTTCCGGAGTGCGGTCGCGGCCGAAGGAGAAGGCCACCTGGAACTCCGGGTCGACCTGCTCCTGTTGCAGGAGCAGACGCTTCATGCCGAGTTGCACCGAGAGGTTCCAGTGGATCATGCGCCGGGCGCAGGCGAAGATCTGCGATTCGTACTTGTGATCGGCCATGTCCCAGCGCGTGTAGTACTCGCCGCGCAGGTCCAGGTTGTAGGGAAGGGTGAAGGCGAGCCCGAGGCCGCCGGTAAGATAGCTGGGGGCGTCGCCTCCCGGCAGCAGCACCCCGGGGTTCAGATAGGCGGAGAACTTCGGATTGCTGTACTGCACCAGGCCCTGGGCCGAGTAGTCGTTCTCGCGCGAGGTGAAGCGAGCCAGCCCGTCGGCCTCCCGCTCATAGCCGGTCGGGATGCTCAGGGTCTGGCGGATGCCCAGGCGGATCGGGAGGGCCGAACTCGGGTGGAGATGGAGCTTGAGCGACAGGTTGGTATCCCCCAGCCCCTTCTTTTCGTACCTGCCGTAGACCTGGTGAAGATGGACCGTGGATACGCCGCAGGTGATGTTGCTGGTGATGCCATAGAGGAAGCGAAGGCGCGTCTGGGTCAAGTCGCCCCGCAACGTGCTGATCTCCGTGCTTTGCCGGAACTGCAGGAACGGCTCGCCCACCGGCGGGCCCTCCGCCGAGCAGACGTTGAGGATCTCCCCGTCGTCGAAGTTCAACCATTGGATCTGCGCGCGTGCCGAGCTGGTCGTCAACAGCGCCCAGGCCAGGACCAGAGCGAGCGTCCGGAGGTACTTCGAGACCGGGGCGGCAGCCCTGGGGACGCCGGGTGGCCGCCCGGATGGCCGAAGGTGGTCAAGCCGGTCAGGCAAGGCGCCCGCCGTCTCCATCGGGGGCAATGGCGCGGCCTGTGCGGCCGCGGCGGTCACGTGAGGCCTCACCGCCTCGGCGATGGCGAGCGCGAGCTCTTCGACGGGAGCCGGCCGCGCGTGACCCGTCGCCGGCGGCAGCGGCTCGCCGGCGATCCGTCGGGGAAAGCGCCCGGGAGCGTAGACCCATGACATGGACACGATCCGTCGTATCCGGGCGTGCTCCCGCGCGGCGTCTCGCCGCCGTCTTCCTGGTGAAGTCATGCCCGCCTCGCTTCTTCTGTTGGGTTCATCAGCGTCTCCGTGAATGCGGTCATCGCGTGATGACCAGCTTGCGATGGTCCTCGCGCGCTCCGGTTCGAAGCCGGACGAAGTAGATGCCTCTGGCCAGCCGGCGGCCGGCCTCATCGCGGCCGTCGAACTCCACCGCGTGGCTTCCGCAGGACAGGGAGCCGGCTGTCAGGGATCGAACGCGGCGTCCGGCTGGATCGTGAAGATCCATCTCGATGTCGGCCGAGCGTTCCAGATCAAAGAGGATCCGCGCCGGCCCGGAGGTGGGGTTTGGACTCACGATGAGTCGCGGCGTGATCGTCGCCGAATCGTCTGTGCCTGAGCCTGGCCGTGCCAGTCCGGTTGCCACCAGCGCGCCGGTGGAGCTGTACAACTCGTAGCGGATCTCCAGGCTCGCCAGGGCGGACACCAGATCTTCCATCGCGCCGGTCTCGCGTTCCGCCAGCGGTTCGCCGGTACCGGTAGCGTCGGGGCGCGCGCGGAATCCTGCGGCCAGGGAAAACCCCAGGCTCGCCACCAACCCGCTGCCCCGCTGGCCGGGCCGTCGGGGATCCAGCCGGGTCGCGCCGACCTCCACGGCATCACTCCCGAAGCGACGCAGAAACATCTCGCCGGCGCCCCCGCGCAGGAATCCGCCGCTCAGGCAGTCCGCCGCGTCGAGCACGGCGGAGTCGAAGCCGACCCGGAGCCACACGCCGGTCACGTCGTCGACCCCGGCCAGGCCCACGTCGAGATGCAGGGCGGCGGGAGTCGACACGGGGTCCAGCCGCGCTTCGACCGCCAGCGGTCCGTCGCCGCTTGTGAAGCGGGGGGAAGCCGGGACGGGCTGGACAGCCAGAGGATGGCCGGCCGGTGTGGAGGGGTCGTCAAACACCTCCGGGCGCGCGGCGGGGCGCCCGTCGCGGGAGTCCGCGCCGGCCCAGGAGAACATGGCCGTGAAGGCCAGAATGTCGTCGAGGTTCCACGCTCCGTCGGGCTGCGAGTCCAACTCCGGGACCTGCCCCGGGGCCGGGCCCAGATCGGCGATGCGGTCGCGAACGTTGTCTCGCCCGTTCCAACCGAGCGTGAACGTCATCTGATCGGCGAAGTCGATCTTTCCATCCGGCTTCGGGGCCAGATGCGGGACGGAGGAGTCGGCGCCGGCGCCTGTGGTGGCGATGTCCCCGAGGCGGGCCAGACGCAGGTTGAGCGACCGGGTCGACCATGACTCAGGGCTGCCGCCATTGACACAGGTAATGCCGCAGGCGGACTGGTCCAGCGCCAGAGACCCATTGCGGAACCGGGTGCTGGTCGTGATCGCATTCTCCCGCGCTCTCAGCGAAACCAGCGCGATGACGTGGGGCCCGGGGTCGACCAGGCCGATCGGAGAGCCGGTTACGGCCGAATTCACCTGGAGGGTCCCTCGCCCGTTGTCGTGCGCTTCCGTGAAGACCTGACTCACCCCGTGGGCGCCGTCCCAGGCGTTGCCCGGCGTGATGCCCGTGATCTCGACCAGCGATGTGTCGAAGGCGCCGCTGAAGCCGACCGCGATGACGCTCTCCGGATAGGAGATTTCCAGGGCGACGATGCGGTCCTGACCATTCTGGAGGTAAAGCGTCCGGTCCCCATCGATCAGATCGGTGACGGAGAGCGCCGGCACCACGTCCGCATCCAGGCACAGCACCTCGTGGACCTGGGCCTGGTCCACGGCGACCGTCAGGCCGGCGGCGTCCTTCATCCGGGCGAAAAGGTAGTAGCCCGGGTGGTCGTCGGGAGGGCCGTCCGGGGTGGCGGAAAAGCGCCACATGACCATGTCTTCATCCGGCGATACCGTGCCCGAGGTTATACACAGCCGCGCGGTGGATATGTTGAATACCGGGGCGGTGTCGAAGTAGAAGTCCACCCATCCGCCCTCCGGCGGATTGGCGGTGGAAAAGCGGATCGGGTACCCGCTGCTCGGCGGGAAACACCGGGGCAGGCTGCTGGATCCCGTAAAATCCAGCTCGATGGCGGGACCGGGAGCCTCCTGGAATCGGGTGACCACTCCCCTTCCGGGGTCAGCCGCGTAGAGATCGAGATCATCCCTGTTTTGGAGGAACGTCAGGCGGCCGGGCCGCCCGAACGTCCCGAGACTCGCGCCGGCGCCACCCAGGACCCAGTCGAACTCAGGCACCGAGCTTCCGCCGGAGTTCGCCGCCCCATCCTGGTAGATGACGATCCGGTCGTTGCCCTCGTCAGAGACCGCGATGTAACACGCCTTGCCATTCTGGGACTTCTGCTTGTCCACCGCGACCGTCACGTCGACCGGGCGGTCCAGCGAGTCGGAAGGGCTCGTCGCGGTACTCCACTGACACACGTGTTCCAGGCGAGCCGGGAGATTCAAGGTGGCCGGGTGAAAGGCGAACTTCTGGATGCGGTTGTTCCCGGTGTCGGCAACATAGACGTCAAAGACGCCCACCCCCTGATTCCAGCGGGCGGCGATGCCTTCGGGTCGGTTGAACTGCCCGTTCCCCGTGCCGCTGGACCCAAAGCGAAGCAGGTCAGGGGTGGTGGTGTAGTCGAACTGGAACGGGGTAGCCGCCGGAGGAGTCCGGCCGTGGACCCCGTCACCGAAGACGATGCGGCCGCTGAACCAGTCGACCTCGAAGACCGGGTCGGCCGGCCCCGCGGCCTCCAGATCATCCACCCTCGTCCAGGCGACCGGAGTTCCGGCCGGGTCGAAGGTGATGGTTTCACACGACCCTTCCTTGACGGGGCGGGCGTTGGTGTAGACGAAGTAGTCTTCCGGAACGATGGCCGGGGTGGTGTACCAGTAGTCGTGGCCGGCTGTCGCGCCGACGGTTCCGGCGCCGGTCGGCTGGGCCATTCCGGTGTGGGCGTCGCCCGGCAGCCAGTTCCCGGGCCAGGCGGCGCCATCGCCGTCACCGGCCTCGATCACCTTGATGCGGTCCGCGCCTGTGTCGGCCACGAAGAGGTAGCGGCGGGAAACGGCGCGCGTGGTCGTGATCGTGACGCTGGCGCCCGCGCCCGGATTGAGCGGAAGGGAGAGCCCCGGAATGCCGCGGAACGGATCAGCCAGGCTGGGAAAGGGGGCGCCGGAGACGAGGACCCGGCCTGTCGTGACATCGGTGATCGTGACCGCCCCGAGCGTTGCAGTCGCGGAGTAGGTGTGGCCCGTGACCTGGTTGGCGTCGGCGACCGTGGCCGTCGCCTTGTCGAACGGCCCCGTGTCGCCGTTCAGCATCACGGTGGCGGGGGACGACGCGCCGGAGCGCGCCACTGCCACGTCGCGCGGCGCGGTCAGTCTGTCGTCATAGGCCTCGACATAGCTGACCGAACCATTGACGGCGATCGCAAAGCCGAAGAGCTCCTCGTTCTGCGCGGCGGAGTCATCGGCCCCGTCCAGGACGAACAGGTCGTCGGTGGTGGAGGTGATCTCGTTCTCGATGAGGGCAAGCGCGGCGATCTCCTGCCAGCTGTCCGGACCGCCGGAGGACGGATCAAGGGTGACCAGGGCGGGCGTGAGGCCGGCGCCGATGCCATAGTCCACGTCTCCGATGCCGAAGGAGGGGGCGCTGCCGGTGTGCTCGTCCGAGGTGGCGTAGGAGATCTCGAAGGCGGAGGTCTCGGACAGCGACGAGGATGGGAAGGTGATGACCGGCGCTTGCGTGGGATCGCTGTAGTCGATCGCATAGACGCGGTCCAGGGCAGTGAAGCCGCTCAGGTCCGCCACTCGTGTGCAGGGCGTGCCGGAGACCTTGACCACCTCGGAAAACGGAACGACGAAGCGGGCGGCGGAGGCCGCCCACTCCGGGAGGTTGATCTGGTCGCTGTCCCACTGGGAGGCGGCGGTCGCGCCGGCTCCGGCCCATGTCAGTTCGGAGGAGCGGAGGGAGCGGTACACCGCATTGACCTCGAAGACCTGGATGCGGTTGCGTCCGGTGTCGGCCACGTACACAACGTCGCGTTCCCCGGCGCCGTGCTCGCGCGCGGCGACCGCCTGGCACCCCGCAAAAGGCAGGTCATGAGCCGGGTTGTCGACCAGCTGGTCCGTCGCCGGCGCGTGGATCACGCGGAAGTGCGGTCCGTTCCATTCCAGAACCGCGTCGTAGACGACCGCTGCCCCGGCCGATGTCGCGGCCGTGCCGCCGATGAGGCCTGCTCCGAGGATGAAGGAAACGGCCGTTGCCGCGGCCGCAACGCGGTGGATGAGGACTCGTTCGCCGATGCGGGAAGCGCGAGCCGACGCCGCAGCTCCAACGTCATGTCCGAGGAGGGGGCCTGGTCCGGATGCGAAAGGAGCATGCGACCACCCGGATGCTCGAGGGCTGGTGGGGTGGTCCGGCCCGCTCTCCCGCCGCTTCCTGGTCCAAGGCATCCTGCCGCTCCTCCTCCCGGGCCGACCCGGCACAGGCGCGGCCGCGGGGCCTCCATTGCTGAGGTCCGGGCGGGCCGGCTTCATGGGTCGCGGATGCCGATATCGCAACGCCCATACCAAGCGCATCCCATCCGTGCGAAGTGGTGCAACGGTTTGCGCCGCGTTCGCGCCGTCGCGGTGCGGATCGCGGGAATTCGTTGCCGGGCCTAGGGAAAACCCTGCCTGGCCTCCCGGGCCCGCTCCCGCCGGGCGGGCGCGCCGCGGTTGCGCGAAGGGCCGGCCGGCCGGTCCGATCCGGGCGAACGCGTGACCAGGTGGCTCGGAATTGAGCGAGAGTGGCCAGCAAGAGGCCGGTTGCCGGGAGGGGAAACCGCGCCTCGAGAGCCGGAGGCGCCGCCAAAGAAGACGCCCCCGGTGACCCGGGGGCGCTCGTGTAAGCGTGGCGATCCCATCCGCCGGGCGCCGCCTGGGAAGCGGCGCCGGCGAACGCGCCCTTAGCGGGCGATGATCAGCTTGCGGGTGCTCTGCTGATCGTCCGCCTGCAGGTTGTAGAAGTACACGCCGGCAGGCAGGAGCTGGCCGGACTCGCTACGTCCGTCGAAGGAGACGACGTGGTAGCCCGGAGCCTGGCAGCCGGAGGCCAGCGTGCGGACCTGACGGCCCGAAACATCGAAGATGCTCAGGTTGACGTTGGCCGTGCCGGGGAGGGCATAGACGATGTTCGTCATGTCCTTCACCGGGTTCGGCCGGGCCGCGTAGAGCTCGAAGCTGGCCGGCGTTCCGCTGAACGGCGCCATCTGGCTGCCGCCGCGCGACAGCACCTTGCCGCTTGAGTTGCGCAGGTCGTACGTCAGGTCGAGATCGGCGGCCGCCTCGTCGAGGATGCGGAAGGTGGCGTGGGCGATCGTACCCGAACCGCTCACGCTCGGCTGCTCCCGGTCGAGGCGGGTTGTCGAGATCTCCAGCCAGCCGTGACCGGAGCGCTGCAGGAACATGCTGCCGTTGCTGCCGTCCAGGAACCCCCCGTTCTCCACCTTCACCAGCTCGAGCTGGGCAGGGTTGAAGCCCAGGTTCAGGCAGGCGCCCGACAGGTCGGAAGCGTCGTCCACGTTGAAGTCCACGGTGACCATCTCTCCCTCCGCGGGGTTCTGGAGATGGCTGACCGTATAGACCCGCGTGGCTCCCTCAACCGGTCCGCCCAGGGGCGCCGGGCGCGGTTCGAGGCCGCCCGCCATCTGCGGCTCGGTCCCCGGCGCCGTCCGGTAGTAGCCCTGGCCAGCGGCCCACGAGTGCATGACCGTGAAGGCCAGGATGTCCTCGACGTCGAAGACGCCGTCGGGGACCGGGAGGAGGTCCGGCGCGGTGCCCGTGGTCGGTCCGATGTCGGCGATCCTGTCCTGGACATTGGCGACGCCATTCCAGGCCAGCGTGAAGGTCATCTGATCCTCGAAGTTGATCTTGCCGTCCGGATTCGGCGCCAGGTTGGGCAGGGTGGAGTCCGCGCCCGTCCCGTCCGTGGCGAAGTCTCCCAGGTAGCCGAACCGCAGGTTGACGTTGCGGGTGGTCCACTGGGCCGGCGACTCGTTGTGGATGTCCTTCATGCCGGAGCCGGCCGTGGTGATGGTGAAGGTCCCGGCCTTGAACCGGTCCGACGGGGTGATGACCGCGTCGCCCGCCTTGACCGTCACCTTCGCCAGGGTGTGCGGTCCCGCCGTGACCAGGCCCACCTTGGTATTCAGCACCGAGGTGTTGATGAGGTAGGAGCCGGTCTCGTTGTCGTACGCCTGGTTGAAGAGCTCCGTGATGTAGTCGTTGTCGGGCACGTCCCAGCCGTTGCCGGCGGTGATGCCCTGCACGGTGATCTCGGATGGCGTGTAGGCGCCGGCGAAGCCGACCGCCACGATGCTCTCCGGATAGGCCACCTGCAGGTCGATCGTGCGGGTCAGGCCGTTCTGGAGATAGAGCGTGAAGTCGTTGTCGATGGCGTCCACGCCCCGCAGACCCGGCAGCAACTGGGAGTCGATGCAGAGAAGTTCGGAGGAGGTCGTCTGGTCGGACGCGATGGTCACCTTGTTGGCGTCCTTGGCCCGCACGTAGATGTAGTAAGCAGCCCCGTCGGCCGGCGCTCCGCCCGGCGTCTCCGCGAAGTTCCAGGTTGCCGAGGTCGCGGTGGCCGAGACGGTGCCCTCGGGCATGCAGAGCCGGGCCGTGCCGACGTTGAATGTCGAGGCGGTGTCGAAGTAGAAGTCGATCGTCCCATCCGCCGGGAGATTCGCGCTCGAGATGGTGAAGGAGTAGGAACTGGTCGGCGGATAGCAGGTGCCGGTCGCGGTGAAGTTGGTGATGGCGATGCTGGGTGTCGGCGCCTCTTCGTACTTCGTGATCTTGCCGCGAACCAGGTCGGCCGCATAGAGGTCCAGGTCATTGCCATTGGCCAGCCAGCAGAGCTGGTTGATGCCCATGTGCAAGCCGAGATTGTTCCCCTGGCCGCCGAGGCTGGCGTCCCAGGCCGGGATGGCGGCCGTGCCGGTCTTGGCGCCCGTATCGTTGTAGATGACGATGCGGTCGTTGCCCTGATCGGCCACCGCCACGTGGACGACCGACGGGTTGGCGCCGTCGACCGCCACCACCACGTCGACCGGAGCGTTCAGGAAGTCCGAGACGCTGCTGGCCGTGTTCCACTGGCAGACGAACTCCATGTGCGCCGGCAGGTTGTTGGCCGCGTCCTCCGGATAGAAAGCCAGCTTCTGGATCCGGTTGTTGCCGGTGTCGGCGACATAGACGTCAAAGGCGCCAGTGACCGCATTCCAGCGAGCCGCGAGGCCGCGCGGGGCGGCGAAGCGGCCGGGACCGTTGCCGGTGGCGCCGTAGCGCAGCCGGTCCGGGGTGGTGGAGTAGCTATAGGTCAGGACGGTGTTCCCTGGAGCCACCGCGCCGTGGGCGCCATCGCCGAAGGTGATCTGACCGCTGCGCCAGTCGACCTCGTAGACCCGGTCCGCCGGTCCGGCAGTCGCGATGTCATCGACCCGGGTCCAGGTCAAAGGCGTGCCGTCCGGATCGGAGGTGATGGTCTCCAGCGTGCCCTGCTTGATCGGGGAGGCGTTGGTCCACGTGCTGTAATCCTGGCCCGGGCTGGCGGGGGTGGTGATGCGGTAGTCCACGTCCGCCGTCAGGCCGATCTGGCCAGCGGCCGCCGGCTGGTTCGCCAACGTGTGCGCATCGCCCGGCAGCCAGTCGTCGACGGCGGTGCGCGCTTCGTCGTCGGCGCTGATCACCTTGATGCGATCCGCGCCGGTGTCCGTCACGAACACGTAGCGGTCCGGAACGCCCTTGGTGGTATGGAACGTATAGGCGCCGTTGCCGCCGGCGTCGAAGTCGACGCTGATGCCCGGAATGCCGAGGTAGGGGTCCGCCATGTCGGCGATGGCCGCGGCGTTGACCAGGACCTTGCCCGTGGTGATATCGGTGACGGTCACCAGGCCGCCGGCCTCCGTCAGGGTATAGGAGTGTCCGGTCACCTGGCTGTCGTCCACGACGGTGGCGGTCGTGACGACGCCGCCCCCGCCGCCCGGCAAGGTCACGGCCGCCTGGAGGTCGGTACCGCCCTCGGCGACGCACAGGTCGTAGGGGTTGGTCAGGACGTCGTCGTAGGACTCGCCGTCTGCGATCGAGCCGTCGACCGCGACGATGTAGTTGAACAGCTCCTCATTCTGGTCGACCGAGTTGTCGGCCGCGTCCAGGACGAAGAGGTCGTCACTGGTGGCGGTGACCTCGTTGGCGATGACGCTGAGCGCCCGCACGGCCTGCCAGCTCGAAGGAGCCCCCGAGATCGACTCGTCGATCTTGGTGAGGACCGGCGGGTCGGCATGGCCGATGCCGTAGTCGACGTCGCCCAGCCCGAAAGCGTTGGCGGCGGCCGTCTGATCGTCCATGGCCAGGTAGCGGACACTGATGACGCTGGCCGAGGTGAGCGAGTTGTCCGGCAGCGTGATCACGGGCGCGTTGACGCCGAGGTCGTAGTCGATCGTGTAGACCTTGTCCGCGGCGGTGAAGCCGGTCAGGGAGGCGACCCAGGTCCAGCGGACGCCGTCGATCACCACTACCTCGGAATGCGGGACGACCCAGCGGGTGGCCCCGGCGCCCCAGCCGACCAGCGCGATCTCGTTGTCGTCGAAGTCGAGGTGGGCATCGATGGCGGCGTCCCACACGAAGGCGGTGTCATAGATATAGGTCGCGTTGACCTCGAAGACCTGAATCCGGTTGTGGCCGGAGTCGGCGACGTAGATGACGTCGCGGTTGTTGTGCGACATCGCGGCGACCGCGGCCGGCTGGACGAACGGGATGTCGATCGCCGGATCGTTGACCAGCTGGTCTTGCGTCGGGCTGTTGATGGACCTGTAGTACGGACCGTTCCACTCCAGGATCGCGTCGTAGGTCACCGCCTCCGCGATGGCGACCCAACACAGCGCCAGGATGATCACAGTCCCCCACAGGACGGACTTCTGCGTACTCATCCGAATTCCTCCTTTGAGCACCTGTCGTGCACTCCCTGCTTCCGGGCCGTGGTCGGGTTCCTTCCCCGGATTCCGGTTGTTCCAGCGATCCGGCAGGCCCCTCATCCCTGACTTGGGCAGCGCCAGCCCCGGCCCGGGACCGTCCCGTGGATGCCCCGTGTGCGCGCGCCCTGGCAGGCTCGGCGGGAGGGGGTGAGTCTTCGTCATCTGGTGGGCCTCCTACCGGTCCTGCGTGGTGATCCAACCGTCGCTGATCCGGAAGGCGATCGGCGATCGGTTGTGGTCCAACAGACGGGTTTCGGGTTCCCCGTCTCCGTTGAAATCGCTATCGACTAGTTCAATCGGACTGCTTAGGCCGTTTGCCCTTGCCCGGGCGGTCACAAGGGCGATCTCGCCGGTGCCGTTGGCCTGCGTCCCGACCGGGTTATCCCCCTCGAAGGTGATCTCCCAGCTCATGGCGTACTGCAGGCGGCCGATGTCATCGTTCTCGTACTCGAGCATGAGGGGAATGAAACCGCCGTTCTCGAACCAGAAGTCGCCTTCCTCGATCGTCAGGATCTCCATCACGGCCGGGTCGTAGGCCAGCATGAAGGAGATGCCGGCCAGGTTGGCCACATTGCGCAGGCTGAGCCGGAACTCGAAAACCTCCCCCTCGGACGCGCGGATCGTGTCGGGGGAGATCTCGAGCCAGGGGCGGCCGAGGGTGACGAAGGTGAAATTGTCGCTGCGCGTCTGCAGTCCGGCCCGGTTGCTGGCATCGATGCGGAAGTTGTACGTCCGCTCCTCGTCGAGTCCGGCCAGGGAGATGGAGTGGAGCCGAGGATAGTCCTCATGCTCCGCCGCGGTGAGACCGTAGCCTGTCGTCGTGCCGTAGTGGACCGTGGCCACGGAGCGATCGTCGGTCCGCCAGAGGATGGTGGCGGTACTCGAGGTGATGCCGACCACCTGGATGTCGCTGAGAACGGGCGCCGTGGTGTCGGCGAGGTCGGCGGCGGGGAGCGTGCGGAACGCGACGGGCTGCGTCGCCTGGCGCGGGCCGGAGGGGTTGGCGGCCGTGATCCTGAACCAGTATTCCGTGTCCGGTTCAAGGTCCTGGAGCTGGATCTGGTGTCGCGAGCTCAAGGACGAGGAACGGCTGCCGTTCATGTTGTCCTGGCTGCGGCCGAAGGAGAGCGTTCCCACGGTCTGCTGGGTGGTCGTCCACTCTATGGTGGCGGTCGTGTCGGTCGGGGTCACC
Source organism: Candidatus Eiseniibacteriota bacterium (assembly GCA_029569475.1). The sequence goes on from JAKQSZ010000002.1 coordinate 45,671, forward strand.
GAGACGTCCCTGATCTCGAGTCCCCCCTTGTTGGAGTCTTCGGGGCCCGTGGCTCCTCCGCTGAGCCCGCAGGAAGCGAGCACTAGCGCGAGCAACCACCAGGGCGCCAGCGTCCGAATGACCTGAACTGCATCGATCCTCTTGCGCATCCTAGGCTCCCGCGGACCTCTGGTCCTTGTGCCACTCCGCGGCGCCGCCGCGGACCTTCCGGGCGGAGACTCCTTCCTGAGCTCCGCACAAACCGACGGGCGCGGCCGGGTGGTCGCGCCATCCGTCCAATCGACCCACGCCGGAGGCTGCTTTAGGCCAAAAGAGCCGGGGAATGTTAGAGTGGCGACTGCCGCGGGCCGGGCCGGACGCATCCAATCAAGCAACGGCGGGCCGCCGGAGCGAGTTTTCGGAGGGAGTTCGCATGACCCAAACGGCCTACGAAACCGGCATCGATCCTCGGCTCGATCTCGTGGCCGAGATCGGCCGCCTGCGGCGGGAGCGCCAGGCGGTGCTCCTCGCACACTATTATCAGGAACCCGAGATCCAGGACCTGGCCGACCATGTCGGGGACAGCCTCGCCCTGGCCCAGGCGGCGGAGCGGACCGAGGCGGAGGTCATCGTCTTTGCCGGCGTGCACTTCATGGCCGAGACGGCGAAGCTGCTCAATCCCCGGCGCGTCGTGGTGGTGCCCGACCTGAAGGCCGGCTGCTCCCTGGCCGACGGTTGCCCGGCGCCGGCCTTCCAACGGTGGCTGCAGAACTATCCAGGGCACGAGGTCGTCAGCTACATCAACACCTCCGCCGCGGTCAAGGCGCTCTCCACCGTGATCTGCACCTCGAGCAACGCGGAGAAGATCATTCGCTCCTTCCCCCCCGAGCAGCCGCTGGTCTTCGCCCCGGATCGCCACCTCGGGCGATACCTCATCCGGCAGACCGGCCGGGACATGACGCTCTGGCCGGGGACCTGCCAGGTCCACGAGATCTTCTCGGAGAAGCGGATCGTGCAGTTGCAGGCGCGCCATCCGGAGGCCAAGGTGATCGCGCACCCGGAGTGCGATCCGGCGGTGCTGCGGCTGGCTGACCACATCGGTTCCACCTCGTCGCTGCTGCGCTTCGTCGAGACCGATCCCGGATCGACCTACATCATCGCGACCGAGCCCGGCATCATCCACCAGATGACCAGGAGCGCCCCGGGCAAGACCTTCCTGCCCGCTCCGGTGCAGGGCGCCTGCGAGGCGTGCGCCACCTGTCCTCACATGCGGCTGAACACGGTGGAGAAGCTTTACCTGTGCCTGCGCGATCTGCGCCCCGAGGTGACCATCCCCGAGGAGCTGCACGAGCCGGCCTTGCGGCCGATCCGGCGGATGCTGGAACTCAGCTGAACCTCCGCCAATCGCGGCCTGTCAAGGAGACGCCAGCCAGACTGGCTGTCGGCGTAACGGGAACCACGCAGGCTTTCGGCCGGCCGGGCCCTGCGCTTGAGCTCCGCGGTGTTCCGGCGTTATTCTGGGCCTTTACGGCGTGAGTTCGGTGTCAGCGGCGGAGGAACAGCTTCCATGAAATCGATCGAAAGCACCCCGGAGTTCGTGACCTCGGTCTATTCCCTCATGCGCCAACGCCTGGCCGTCATCCGGCAGCGCCTCGGGCGCCCTCTGACGCTGGCGGAGAAGGTCATGCTGGGCCACGCGCATGATCCGGCCGCCCAGGATCTGAAGGCGGGGGAGAGCTATCTGCTGCTTCGCCCGGACCGCGTGGCCATGCAGGACGCCACCGCGCAGATGGCGCTGCTGCAATTCATGAGCGCCGGGATCCCCGAAACCGAGGTGCCCTCGACGGTCCATTGCGACCACCTGATCCAGGCCCGCGTCGGGGCGGGAAGCGACCTGGCCGCCGCCGAAAAGGAGAACCTTGAGGTCTACGAGTTCCTGGCGGCGGCCGCGCGCAAATACGGCATCGGCTTCTGGAAGCCGGGCGCCGGCATCATCCACCAGGTCGTGCTGGAGAACTATGCGTTCCCCGGCGGCATGATGATCGGCACCGACTCCCACACGCCCAACGCCGGCGGGCTCGGCATGTTCGCCTCCGGCGTAGGCGGGGCCGACGCGGTCGATGTGATGGCCGGCCTGCCCTGGGAGGTCAAGTACCCCAAGCTCATCGGCGTCCGCCTGACCGGCGAGTTGAAGGGCTGGACTTCGCCCAAGGACGTCATCCTTCGCCTGTGCGGGATCCTGACGGTCAAGGGGGGGACCAACCGGGTGGTGGAGTACTTCGGACCCGGCGCCGCGTCCATCTCCTGCACCGGCAAGGCCACGATCACCAACATGGGGGCCGAACTCGGCGCCACCACCTCGATCTTCCCCTGGGACTCGCGGATGGAAATCTACCTGCGCAGCACCGCTCGCGGCGGGCTGGCGGATCTGGCCAATGAGCACGCGGACCTGCTCCAGGCCGATCCGGAGGTCGGCAAGAACCCGGCGGCTTTCTACGACCAGGTGATCGAGATCGACCTTTCCACGCTGGAGCCGCAGGTGGTCGGGCCGCACACGCCGGATCTCACGCGGGGCGTCTCCGTTCTGGGGTCCGATGTCCGGGAGAAGGACTATCCGGACCGGATCACGGCGGCGCTGATCGGTTCGTGCACCAACTCTTCCTACGAGGACATCGAACGCGCCGCCGAGGTCGCGCGGCAGGCCGCGGCGCACGGGCTGAAGTCGGCCACTCCCCTCCTGGTGACGCCGGGTTCGGAGCAGGTCCACGCCACCATCCAACGGGACGGCCAGCTCGCGGATCTCGAGAAAGTCGGCGCGGTGGTGCTCGCCAATGCTTGCGGTCCCTGCATCGGCCAGTGGAAGCGGGATGATGTTGCGGCCGGAGACAAGAACACCATCCTGACCTCCTTCAACCGCAACTTCCCCAAACGCAACGACGGCAACCCGGGGACCCTGGCCTTCATCGCGAGCCCCGAGATCGTCACCGCCTATGGTCTGGCCGGACGTCTCAGCTTCAATCCACTGCGCGATGAGCTCATCGGCGCCGACGGCAAGTCCTTCGTCCTGCAGCCGCCGAAGCCGGCGCCGGAGGTGCCGCCCCAGGGATTCGTCCGTGACGTCAGCGGATACGTCCCGCCCGCCGAGGATCCCTCCGCCGTGCAAGTCAGGGTGGACCCCGCCAGTCCGCGGCTGCAGATCCTCGAGCCGTTCCAACCCTGGGACGGCCAGGACTGGATCGAGCTGCCCATCCTGCTCAAGGCGGTGGGCAAGTGCACGACCGACCACATCTCGCCCGCCGGTCCCTGGCTTCGCTATCGCGGGCACCTCGACAAGATCAGCGACAACATGTTCATCGGGGCCAACAACGCGTTCTCGTCCAAGCCGGGGTCGACGCTGAACCAGCTGAGCGGCGCGGAGGACCAGCCGATCCCCGCGGTCGCCCGTGACTACAAGGCCCGGGGTCTGCGCTGGGTGGCGGTCGGCGACGAGAACTACGGCGAGGGGAGCAGCCGTGAGCACGCCGCGATGAGCCCCCGCTTCCTGGGGGCGGCCGCCGTCATCACCCGCAGTTTTGCCCGCATCCACGAGTCGAATCTGAAGAAGCAGGGGATCCTCTCGCTGACCTTCGTCGATCCGGCGGACTACGGCAAGATCGGCCCGACCGACCGGATCAGCATCCGTGGCCTCAGCCAGCTCAAGCCGGGGGTGGAGGTCATGGCCACGGTCCATCATCCCGGGGGTGGGGAGGAGCGGATCCGGCTGCGCCACACGCTGAACGAGGAGCAGATCGGTTGGTTCCGGGCGGGATCGGCGTTGAACCTGCTGCGGGAGCAGAAGGGCAGGGAGCGACCCTGACCCGGATGATCCGGACCGCCCTACGCACACTTCTGTCACGCTGCGCGCCAGGGCCTTCCCCTCAAAGGGCGACGCCCGGGCCGGAGCGGCCGGCGCGGAGCGACTCCATCTGGATCGCCGAAGCGAGCTCGCCGCGAGTTCCGCGCCGGAGGCTTGCGGCCGGCCGGGACTCCCGCAGGCTCGCCTGCACGCGCCTGTCATGGGTCATCGCTCTCAGCGCTTTCGCGCCGGCGCTCGTGCCCGGACCTCTCCGGGCCGAGGTTGTTCTGACGTTGTCGGCCGCCGCCTCGATGGTCGATGTCCTGCGCGATGCCAAGGCCATCTACCTCAAGGACCATGCGGACGTCTCCCTCGTGTTGAACCTGGGCGCCTCGGGCGTTCTGCAGACCCAGATTGAACAGGGCGCGCCCGTAGACGTCTATATCTCCGCCGGCGTTGAACAAGCGGCCGCCCTCGCTCGCCAGGGGCTGGTGGACAGCGCGTTCGTGCGGACGTTCGCCCACAACCGGCTTGTGCTGATTGCAGCGGCGCTCCCATCGTCGCAGGTGCGCGATGGCGACACTGCTCGGGCCACCGCTGATCACGCGGGCGGGGAAGGCGAGATCAAGGAACGGCTCGAGCTGCTCCGGGGACCCGGATTTCGACACATCGCGATCGCTTCGGAGGCGACGGCTCCGGCGGGACGCTACGCGGCCCGGGCGCTGCGAGCGGCCGGTCTGTATGACGCGCTGCGCCCCCGGCTGGTGCCGGGGGCCGACGTCCGTCACGTGCTCGAGTACGTGGCGAGCGGCGCGGCCGGGGCCGGCTTCGTCTATCGAACCGATGCGCTCGCCTCGGACGGGGTGCGGATCGTCCTGGAGATCCCGGTCGAAATGACAGGTCCGGTCGTCTACCAGATGGCGTTGATCGCGGGGTCGGATCATCCGAAGGAGGCCCGCGAATTGTTCGAGTTCCTCTCCTCCGCCCCGGTCCGGGACCTGCTGCGGAAGCGCGGGTTCGACGCCGATTGACGCCGGGCCGGTAGCGAGGAGGTCGAGTGCCCCTTGAGCCTCTGCTCCTCTCCTTCCTGGTGGCGGGAGTGTCCACCCTCCTGGTGGTCGTCCTGGGCCTGCCGCTGGCGCGCTGGTTCGCGCGGCATCAGGGTCCGGGCGCCCGCCTGCTCGATGCGCTGGCCACCGCCCCACTGGTGCTCCCTCCGGTTGTGACGGGGTACTACCTCCTCGTCCTCTTCGGACCGCACGGGCCGATCGGGCGCTTGCTCGAGGCGACGGGCGGACCGAGGGTGGTGTTCCACTGGAGCGGTGCGGTCCTGGCGTCGGCGGTGGTGGCCTTTCCGCTCTTCGTTCGTTCGGCGCGAGCGGCCCTGGAGACGGTGCCGGCAGGATACCTGGAGGCGTCGTCCACGTGCGGGGCGGGACCCTGGCGCACGTTCCTGCGCGTCCACCTTCCGATGGCGGCTCCCGGCGTGATGGCCGGCGCGCTGCTGGCTTTTGCGCGGGGGCTGGGTGAGTTCGGGGCGACCGTCATGGTGGCGGGCAACATCCCCGGACGGACGCAGACACTGCCGCTCGCCATTTACGAGGCAGTCTTCTCGGGAAATCTGAGGGAAGCCAATCTCATGGTGGGCGTGGTGACGGCCCTGGCGGTGGTCCTGCTGATCTCCGCGGACCGCCTGCAAGCGCGCGCGGCGCGGGCCTCGCGGGAGCGGACATGAGCGGTCCGGCCGACTCCCTCCCGCCGGGTGCGCCGGGATCGCCGCCGCCGCTGGTCGGGCACGCGCCGATTCGGACCGGATCGGCTTCGGCGCCACGGGACGGCGGCCGTCTCTCCTTGCGCGGGCTCTCTCTGGCGTTGCGCTCCCATTCTCTGGCGGTGGACCTGGACTGCGCCGAGTGGCCGCTCGTGATCCTCGGGCCTTCGGGCGCCGGCAAGACCGTCCTCCTGCGCTTGATCGCGGGCCTGCAACGCCCGGACAAGGGCGAGATCGAATTCGATGGGCAACGCTGGGCCGGGCGCGAGGCGGCCGGTTCGTCTCGCAAGGCGCGCGAGATCTTCGTGCCGGCGCACCGGCGCCCGATCGGCTACTGCCGCCAGGAGCCCTTCCTGTTCCCGCACCTCTCGGCGCTGGAGAACGTCTGCTTCCCCTTGCGGTCGCGCTCCCCGCGGATCGCGCCGGACGAGGCGGTCGAGATGGCGCGAGAGGAACTGCGGCGTTGGCGTGTGGGCGACCTGGAGAGGGCGCGGGTGGAGGAGCTCTCCGGCGGCGAGCGAGGTCGTGTCGCGCTGGCGCGCGCGACCGTAGGGACTCCGCGCCTCCTCTTGCTGGATGAACCTTTCGCCAGCCTCGACCCCCCGCTGCAGGAGAAGCTTCTCGCCGAGGCCATGCCGGTGATCGGCCGCGCCGGCTCGGCCGCGATCTGGGTCACCCACGACCGGACCGAGGCGATGCTGCTCGGCGGGACCCTGGCGGTCCTGTGGCGCGGAGAGGTCGCGCAGGCGGGACGCGCCGAAGAGATCTTCCGTTGCCCGGTGAACCAGGAGATCGCCGACTTTCTCGGAACTGGCTCGATCCTCCACGGTGTCGTGCAGGCGCGTGAATCAGGCGTCATGCGCCTGGTCTGCGGATCGCTTCAGATGCGGGCGGCCGGCTCTCTGCCCCCGGGCACCCCGGTGGTCGCCTCGGTGCGGTCCGAGGAGGTCGAGATCTCCCTGGCGCCCGCCGAGCGCGGCAGCGCCCGCAACGAACTCCCGGCCGTCATCGTCTCCGTGCGGCCGCTCGGTCTGCGAGTACTCGTGGAACTCGACGCCGGCGCGCGCCTCCTTGCCTCCATCACGCGTCCGGCCGCCGAGGAGATGGGGCTGCGTCCGGGGCTTCGGGTCACAGCTCGAATCAAGGCGCTCGGAGTTCAGGTTCGTTCGGAGGACTGGCGTCGCGTCTGAACTCGGGCCCTCCTGACGGCGGGTCTGTCCCCGGAGCGGGATCCGCCGACGGAGAAGTTGATACGGCCGTGAAGGCGACCTGAGGCGGCACCCGCTCACGCGGCGCAATCCTTGTGCCGGGGATGGGGGATCCCCGAACTTGCGCCAAACCGCGCCACGGCGGAAAACCGAGGCCGGAGCCGGGGCTCTCGGTTACACTTGTAGGACACTTGCCGAAACGCCACTGCAGGTCGCCACATGGCAGAACGGTTCGTCCCCGAACCGGGCGTTGGATCACCGGAGGATGGATGAAACGGCTTCTCATCGCGCTTCTCTTCCTGTCTGCCACTGCTGGCGTCGCGGGGGCGGGATATCGCTTCCAGGGTCTCGGGACCTTCGGCGCGCTCACCACCGACGCGACCGACATCGACGATCTCGGACGGGTCTCGGGGCTTCTCTCGGGCGCCTGAGGCTGCACCACCTGGGCGTTCGTCTGGGACGAGGCGGAGGGGTGCAACCTCCTGCCGTCCCTCGGCGGGACCTTCACCGTCGCGACCGCCCTGAACAACCTCGGCGAGGTTGTCGGATACAGCGATGCGAACCCCGATGAGTCCTACGGCTTCACCTGGTCTCCGACCGGCGGCCTGCGCAATCTCGGGAGCCTGGACGGCGTTTTCAGCCGTGCCCAGGGCGTCAACGGCCTGGGACAGGCGTGCGGATTCGCAGCCGACGCCTGGTGGAACCAGTACGCGGTTGTGTGGAATCCCGATTCCACCGTGACCGTCCTCGAAGGCCCGTCCGGGTGGGTCGATGCGGTCGACATCAACGACGCGGGCGTCGTCGTGGGACATGCCGGCATCCAGCCGGTGAAGTGGGTCGATGCCGGGCCGCCCCAGGAACTGGGCCATGTCATCGAACTCGGCTGGGTGCACGCCATCAACGCGGCGGGCGCGATCTGCGGCGCCTCCGATGAGCCGGGGGACCAAGCCTACACCGAGGCCGTGGTCTGGGAACCCGATGGAGCGTTCCGGCCGCTCGGGGTCTGGAGCAACGCCGGCAGCGACGCCCACGACATCAACGACAGCGGCGAAGTCGTGGGATGGATCGGCACCATCCTCTACGCGCCGCCGACGGCCGTGCACTGGGACGCCGCGGGGACGATCACGGACCTCTCGGAGCATGCTCCTCCGGGATGGGAGCTGCTCAGCGCCACGGCCATCAACAACCGCGGCGATATCGCGGGGCAGGCGCGCGACTCTCAGGGGGTGCGCCAGGCCTACGTGCTCTGGAAGACCGATCCCACCGCTGTCGAAACGGCAGCGCCCCACGATCCGCGGGCCCTGCGGATCTTCCCCAACCCCAGCCCGGGCACATTGAGCTTGCGGCTGCCCCGGATCGACGAGACCCCGACGCGCATCAGGCTGCTGGACGTGACGGGGCGCCAGGTGCGGTCGTGGGATCTCGCGCAATCGCTGGGAGGCGCACCTCCGTCATCTGAGTCGGGAGGCTGGTCGTGGAGCGCGGGGAAGAGGCTGGACCTGCCGCGCGGACGCTACAACCTGCTGGTGGAGTTCCCGTCGGGGCGGACGATGGGCGGCGGGATCGTGCTTCTCTCTCGCCCATAGCAAGGAGGTCGATGGGCAGCACAACCACGTTGCTTTCGGCGCGCCGCCGGCCATAGAGTAGCGGCGCAACGCGTGGAGGTCCGCTGTGGGAATCTCGTGGACTGATGCAACGTCCGTGCCCGCTCCGCCGGAGCCTGCTCGATCGGGGTCTGCTCGATGAACTGCCGCCGGCATCGCGCTCTCCTGATGCTCTGGCTGGTCCCGTGGTGGGTGGCCGGGTGTTCCGAGGACGCCGGCCCGCCCACGAGCGGCGGCCAATACACGACGATCGAGATCCAGGTCCTGGGGGCGGGCTATCCCATCGCAGGGCAGGTGAGGGTAGAAAGCTGGAGCCCATCCCCGGCCGTGATCATGAGCGATAGAAGCGACTCCCTGAGTTTGTGTGCGTTGCGCGTTCCTCCGGGGCAGTATTCCGTGGATCTTTTCTTCGACGATCTCGCTCCGGATTTTCATTACAGTCCAGAGGGCTTCAGCCACATCGATTCCCGCTCGCGTCCCTTGTGGGTCTCCCCCAGCATGGGAACCATCCGGCTGGCCATGGCATTCGGGGCGGCGCGCCTGCGTGTGCAGCCGCATGGTGTAGCGGCTTACCAGCAGGTCCGCGCCGGGCTATGGCGTCTGGGGGCTGCCGGGCCGGACGGTCCCCCGCGTCATTACTTCGAAAGCGATCTCACCGCGGAACCCACAGCGTGGATCGTGCCAGCGTTGCCGCCGGGTCGCTACGCTATCGGCGCCTGGCCGCGGAGTGCCTTGGTCGGGAACGGGGCGGCCGCCGACACCGTGGATGTCCTGGCGGGCCAGACCACCGAGTGCGAGGTCGCGGTGTCGCCGACCTGCTGTCTTTCGGGGGTTGTTCAAGGGAGTTGGCAGCAGGTCGATGGCCAGAGGCCTTCGGTCTCTCTGTACCGGGCAGGCCAAACCGACGCCGTGCTTGGCGGTGTCCCGTGCGAGAACGACGGAAGTTTCACGGTCCGTTGGGTTCCCGAGCGGGTGTGCGTTTACGTGTATATATGGCCGGTGGGGAGATGGATCGGAGGGGACAGCCGGGAGACGGCGGACGTCTTTGACCTGGAGCCGGAGGAGGAACAGGCCGGGCTGATCGTCGAGGAATCCGGGATCCTGGTGAACCTCCCCGCTCCGCTGCCCGAGCGCACGTGGGTTTCCTTGACGCTGTTTCATTCGTCGGGGCGGGTCGTGTCGGACCCCTTCTATTACTCCCATGGGGGTCGGATCTCTCGGTGGCCGCTGTGCAACTTGGATCCGGGGATGTATTACCTTCATTACGAGATAGGAGTTCGAACCCTCTGGTTCCCTGACGCCGTGTCCCGTGACGAGGCGGAGCCGATCGTCATCTCCCGGCCGGGGGAGGTCGTCGAGGTTACGATCCCCACACCCGATGAAGGCGGCGGAGACGGAGACTCGCCGTGAGACGGCAATCCCCTGCCGTGCGGCGATGGCAATTGGCGTGTGCATCGATCGCCCTGGCCGCAATGGTCATCCTTTCCGTGGTTCTCGGTTGCTCCCCCGACGACGAGATCGCTGCCCCGGCGTCGACCGGCTTCGGCGTTGTGGCCGGACAGGTCTTCAGCGACTCGCCGGGAGGACTGGAGGTGCAACTCTCGAGTGTCGGACCGGAAGGATCCTCCGAACGAGAATTCCGGTGCCTGACCGATCTACAGGGGCGGTACCGTTTCGAGCCCCCGGCCGGTGGATACCTTGTCGGGGTGCGCCGCCCACGGGCCGGCGGGGGGCGGGACCTGTATTACACAGCGGGGGGGCTTACGACGTCCAAGTCAGATGCCGAGACCTTGTGGGTTGAGGCTGGTCTTCATCCGCGCTATGCCGACTTTCATACCGCCACGCTTGTCACCGTTTTGGAGGCGCCAGCCCACCTGGACCCTTCCGAGACCGACGTGGCGGTGTGGAATCTGGACCTTGGCGCTTCCTGGCACGCCGCCTTCGCCGAGTCGCTCGTGTGGTCGATGCTGCCGCCTGGCACGTATGCCTTGACCTTTGAGGAGAGGCACGTCCGTCCCCTTTGGGCCGAATGGGCCTTCGACCCGCAGCAGGCTGGCAGCTTCCAAGTTTCGCCCGACGGCGTGACGAAGCGTTGGTTCAGACCGATCCCGCCCCCTTCCTATGTTCGAGGCCTTCTGACCGGGGAGTCAGGGTGGGATGACAACACCCGGGCCTCCGTCGTCGACCAGGAGGGGAGAGTCATCGGTGAGGTTCCGATCGCGTTGGACGGGAGTTTCGACCTCAAGTGCTACCTTGAAGAAGAGGTCCGTGTGCGGCTCTGCGTCGAGGAATACTCGCCGTGCCTATGGTACGGGGGATACGAGTTCGAGAGGGCCGTTCCCATCCGAGTTGTCCCGGGCGGTGCCCCCACTCAGATCGAAATCGTAGCCGGCTCGATCGAGGTCGCCGTGGAGCCCCCGTCGTCCGATCTCCCGTTCTCGGTGTCGCTCCGCCTGGAGGACCAGGAAGGTGCGTCCCGAGCGCGAGAATCCTGGTACCCGGACCTACCCGGAGTGCGGTTCCGAGGTCTTCTCCCCGGCGTGTACTACCTGCATATCGATGCCGGGATGAGAGGTCCGGTGCTTCCGCTCTGGTATCCCGCGGCCGAGACGCGGCAGGAAGCCACTCCGATCGTCGTCGATGAACAGGGTAACCTCACCCAGGTCTCGATGAGCTTGCTGCTCAATGGGTCGATCGCGGGTACCGTTGTGTTCGACGAAGGCGACGGGAACGATGAGGACGTAGATCTCTTCCGCCTCCTTTTGACGTCGAGCGCTTCCGCTGCGGTGCTGGAAGAGCGGGCTTTCCTACGCGTCTCCCCTTCGTTTTCGTTTGTGTTCTGGCAGCCTGACGGCGATTACAGAGTCGGGTTGGCTCCAGCGGATTTCGACAGCACCGGTGCACTCCCTCCCAAGACAATCTGGTGGCGCGATCAGGCCGACTGGGAAGGCGCTGACATCATCAGCGTTCGGGATCATGCCCAGGTCACGGGGATCGAACTCCACTGGCCAAGCCGGCGTTGATGGACGAACCGACGGAAACGGCCGAATGGGGGTGATGGCCGCAGTGGGGCCGATGGACGACCCTATTCTGATAGCCGGACCTTCGCTGATGACCGCACCGGCAGCGATAGCCGGACCTTCGCTGATGACCGCACCGCCAGCGATAGCCGGACGGCGCTGATGGTCGTACCTCCGTTGATCGTCGAACCGGCCGCGATTGTCACGAGCTGGCCGCTGGATCCGGGACGCGGCAGCGGGACGGCTCGATTCGTCCGCTCCCTTCTGCATGCGTGGGAGAGGATCGGAGCCAACCCCGTCCTGCTGAATCCGACTTCGGACATCGAGGATTACGTCGCCTTCACCCTGCGGCGGGTGGCCGACAACCTCGATCTGGCCTCTCATCCTGTCCTGCGGGAGGCGAACGCGGTGGTCGCCCTGGACTACGACGGCTTCGCCTATGTGCCCGCTCCCGCACAGCGTTTCGTGGTGACCACACGGGCCGTCTTCGCGGATCTGATCGAGACCGAACCGGAACCGTATCGCAGCATGCTGCGGCTGCAGGCGATGCTGGAAGAGCGCAACGTGGCCCGCGCCGACTGCGTGGTGACGCCCAGCGCCTACGCCCGAGGCCGGGTCATCGAGTTGTATGGCATCCCGCCGGAACGCGTTCGGGTCATCCACAACGGGATCGATCTCGCCGAGTGGGACGCGCTCGGGGCCAGTCTCGGGGGCGGTCTCGGAGACGCTCACGGGGACGCTCTCGAGGACGCCCTCGGCGACCCTCCTGGCAAAGGGCCCAGCGACACTGCAGGCAATGCTCATCGCCACGATCACGGCAGAGCTCACGGCGACGCTCAACGGGGAGATCGTGAACCTGGTGACCGGCGAGGGGAGAGCCAGGCTCCGACCGTGCTGGCTGTGAGCAAGCTCTATCCCCGCAAGATGATTGAAACGCTGGTCCGCGCCACGCCGCTGCTGCGCCGCCGACTGCCGGAGGTCCAGGTCCGAATCGTGGGAGCCGGCTTCCAGTGGGACGAACTCCGCGCGTTGGCCCGCCAGATCGGGGCCGAAGACGGCATCGCCTGGCTCGGCGACGTCACCGAACGGGCGGCCATCGTGCGGGAGTATCGCCGCTGCCACGTCTTCACCCATCCCAGCATCCAAGATGCTTTCGCCAACGTCTGCCTGGAGGCGATGGCCTCGGCCCGCCCGCTCGTGGTCTCTGACGCCGGCTCGATGCCGGAACTGGTGCGGGCCTCCGGGGCCGGTGTCATCGTCCCTCCGCGCGAACCCGAGGCTCTCGCGGAGGCGCTGCTGGCCCTGCTGGTCAATGACGCGAGGCGGGAGCAGTTGGGGCAAGCGGGGCGGCGGTTTGCCGAGACGATGACCTGGGAGCGGACCGCCGCCGGATTCCTCGAGGCTCTAGGTTGTGGAAGCAATCGTGTTGCGAGACCGACATAGCCGAAGGCGGAGGCGGCCAGTTGACGGCACCAGCGGATTTTCGGGCATGCCGAGACCGTTTGGGCCCGTTTCTCGCTCCTGCCACTCCTGGTGTCGTCACGTCGTCAACATGGTCAGCGGCCGGTCGGCTCGGACCCCGCCGCCGTTGCGCCCGCCACGAGCGAGGGGCACGCCCCCTCGGTGCCGTCACCCCGCGGTGCTCGTGGCAAGCGGACCAGATCGTCGCGGTCGCTCCCCCTCGGCCCGACCGCACGCTTTCCCCACTGTCCCAACCGCCACTGCCCCTTCTACGAACCCTCGCCCCTCTGGAGCTACCGCCATTGGGGCTTCTATCACGCACCAGCTTCTCCCCAGCCGCTCCGACGCTACCGCTGCCTCCACTGCCGCAGAACCTTCACCGCCCGCACCTTCTCCGCCACCTACTGGCTCCATCGCCACGACCTGTTCCTGGACATCGTCCGCCAGTCCGTCGCCGGTTCCGGGATCCGCCAGATCGCCCGGACCCAGGGGGTTTCCCACTCCACCGTCGCCCTGCACCTGACCCGGGCCGCCCGCTACTGCCTGGTCCTCCATCGACAGCTCTTCGCGCAGGCGCGCATCCAGGAGCCGGTCTGCTTCGACGGCTTCGAGACCTTCGAGTACTCCCAGTTCTTCCCCTACCACATCAACATCGCCGCCGGGCAACAGAGCTGGTGCCTCTACCACTTCAACGACTCCCCCCTGCGGCGCAAGGGCACCATGACGCCAGGGCAGAAGGAGCGGCGCAAACAGCTGGAGGACCTGCTCGGCCGGCCCGATCCCAAGGCGATCGAGAACTCCGTCCATGACCTGCTGCGGGAGCTGTTCCCCTTGCTGCCGAATGACCCCTCTCCCCGCCTGGACCTGCACAGTGACGAGCATCCCACCTATGTCCGCTCGATCCGGCGCCTCCGCCAGCTCGACGATGCACCCGAGATCACCCATGCCCGCACCTCCTCGAAGGACCCGCGGACGCGCGGCAACGCCCTCTTCCCGGTCAACCTGGCCGATCTGCTCCTGCGTCACAGCGAGGCGGATCACCGGCGGGAGACGATCGCCTTCGACAAGCGCCGTCAGGGCGGGCTGGAGCGAATGGCGATCTTCGTGGTCTGGCGCAACCTGATCAAGTGGCGGCGGGAGAACCAGCCGGGGGAGACGGCGGCGATGGCCGCCGGGGTGGTCCAGCGGCGCTGGCGTTGGAGCGAGGTCTTCGCGAGGCGGCGGTTCCCGCGGCGGGCCGAGTTGCCCGGCTCCTGGTGGAGTTACTACTGGCGGCGGGTCAAGACGGCCGCGCTGGGGGAGAGGCAGACGGAGAACCTGCTGAAGTTCGCGTTCTGACCGCTAGGACTCGCTGCGACCGATCAGCCCGGTTACCGATCAGCCTGGTCACATCGTTGGCTTCGCAGCCCTTCTCATGTCCCCTCTTCAGGTCTTGACTCCCCACGAGAGCCTCAACCGTCATTCGATTGGAGCCAGACCTTACGTCCCCAGGCGTGGGAGCGTCCGGCGGGACCACCGTCGAACGCTCGTCGCTACCCACCCAACACAATTCCTTCCACAATCATCAGACCTTGATCAGCGCCTCCATCTCCGGAAACCGCTCCCGGAGGACACGCTCCACCCCGGCGTGCAGGGTGATCTGAGAACTCGGACAGGAGCCGCACGCTCCCATCAGCCGCACATAGATGTTGTTGTCCTTTACCTCGACGACCTCGATGTTCCCGCCGTCCATCATGATGGCCGGGCGAATGCGTTCATCGAGGGCTGCTTCCACGGATTCCTTGGTGAGCATGTCTGGGGCTCCCTTCCGATGCTGCCAATCTGGGTCATTCGCGCTCGATGCTATCCAGGGGCGGGCCGCGAGTCAACCCGGGCGCCCGATCCGATCCCGGTGAGTCGCGGGACACGGGTGCGCAAGCCCTGGCCCCGGCCTCAACATATGGTTGGATGCGCGGCCGGCCTGGCCGGAAGTGGCTGCCGCGGCATCGGCTGTTACTGCGTCGGCTGTCACGGCATCCGGCGGCAGGGGCGGCCAGATGTCACCGCCTTCGGCTCGGGACTCGAGATCAGTGAGGCAGGATCGCTGTCATCGCGCTTCATCGATCCCGGTAGGCGCGCGCGGCCTGCCCGTTACGCCGCGCCTGGCCGGGTTTGATCCGCGACAGGGCCGACCCGCGGACCAGATCGCGCCATGTCTCATCGGAGACCTCGGACCATTGCTCCGGGGTAAGGGCGGCGGGCCCGTCGAGACGCGGCGCGAACCTCGCCTCCGGGGATACCGTTGCCTTGGAGTTCCAGGGACAGACATCCTGGCAGAGGTCGCACCCCGCCAGCCAGTCCCCAACCGCGCCGGCCTGCTCGGGCGAAAAGCTCCCTCGATACTCGAGGTTGAGGTACGAGATGCAGAGCCGCGCGTCGAGCACGTAGGGCTCGACGAGCGCTCCGGTGGGGCAGACGTCCAGGCAACGGCGGCACGTGCCGCAGGAGTCGGCCACCACCGGGTCGGGAGGCAGTTCGAGGTCCAGGAAGATCTCCCCGATGAAGAACCACGACCCCAGCCGGCGATCGATCAGGCAGGTGTTCTTGCCCAGCCAACCCAGGCCGGCGGCCGCGGCCCAGGCTTTGTCCATCACCGGTGACGTGTCGCACGCCCGGCGGCCGGTGACGCCGGGACAGGCCTCGCGAATCCTGGCCTCGAGCGCTTCGAGCTTTTCCCGCATGACCTCGTGATAGTCTGCGCCCCAGGCATAGCGGGAAACGCGACCCGCCTTCGGGGAGAGGGGAACGGAGTCGGAATGATAGTAAGGAAGCGCCACGGTGATGCACGACCGCATCCCCGGGAGAATCGCCTGCGGGTCCAGCCGCCGGGCCGGATCCCGTGCCATGTATGCCATCTCGCCGTGGAGTTCCCGGCGCAACCAGTCCAGCAGCCGGCGGCTCCCCGATGGTTCCTCGGCCACGGCGATCGCCACGCGGGCAAAGCCGAGTTCGGCTCCCCACTCACGGATGAGTTGCTTGCGGCGAGTCGGCGTCAGGTCGGGTTCTCCCTCGTCTCGGCGGCGCCCTCCGGCGAGCGTTCCCTGGCGCTTTGATGTCCGGGAAAGCTCGCCCGGCCGATCCGCCTTGAAACGCGGCGCTCGCCGGATGCGAGACGCCGCGCCTGGACAGAATCGGCAGGATGACAGCGAACGCCCACGATGCCGCGAAATGGCGGCCGTATCCAGTTCGGCGCCGTGCGGCAGTGCGCCCGGGCGGCGTTCCTGTCTCATGGCCAGCCAGCGATACTCGCGGCTTGATCAGCGATCCGCGAGACCTCGCGCGCGATCAGCCGCTGCGCTCGCCCTTCGGCCAGAGGCCCGCGTTCACACCGGGATCAGCCAAGGCGCTCCGGGTGGACCTTCACACCGAACTTCTTGCGGGCCTCTGCCAGTTCCCGCTCGATGACCTCGGTCTTCTTGCGCTCACGGATGCCGGTCGCGATGCGCGGAGTCGCCTCGTCGAGCGTCATCGGGCGCGCCGGCTGGATGTCCTGCGTGCGGACCAGAGCCGGGCCGGCCGGCGACGACACCACATCGGAGATCATCCCGGGTTCCATGGTCTTGGCGATCTCGACGTACGGTTGCCAGGCCGGGAACGGCGCTGGCCGGCTGGTGTCGATCATATCGGTGGGAGGCTGATAGTTGATCGCCGGGTCGGTGGCGGCCTCCGCCGGGGCCAGGTCGAACCAGAGCAGGGGCGCGCCGGCACGCAGCTTCTTCAGCGTGGCACGGCAACGATCCTCCTTGCCGGCCGGATAGGTCAGGGAACTGAAAGAGATCATCATCGGCCTCTTGTACAGATCCGAGTTCTTGTCGTACTCGGCCTTGATCTCTTCCGGCGTCGGCTCGGTTTCCTTGAGCGTCGCGAGGTGATCGTAGTACTGGTTCAGCCAGGCCTCTTCCTGGATGCGCTTGTTCAGCCGGGCGAAGTCCGGCGTCTCCGGGAAACCTTGCCGTTCCGCGGTCTGCTGGTAAAGGAGCCGGTAGATGCGGCTCTCGATCTGGAACTTGGCTCGCTCGACGTCACCCTGCGTCGGCCAGAAATCGAGGTCGATGTTGTCCAGCGAGCGGATGAAGTCGTTTACCGTGTAGGTCTTGCCATAGAGATCGAAGACCGGGGTGTCCTTGTGCTCGGCCGGCACGCGTGAAGAGGGAACCGTAAGGCCCGGGTAGTCCACCGGCTGGCCCGCGAGGCCGGCCGCGTTCACCGAGTCCCAGAAGGCCGACATGAGCTCGATGACGGGCGGGAAGTTCTGCCGGTGGAACTTCAGGCCGGACTCCTGGCGCAGGCTGTCCATCCACTGCTGGTAGAAGCCCATGTAGCCGAGGTTCTCCAGGATTGGCCGGGTGCGCTCGGCAAAGCCCGGATCGCTGGCTTCGGCCAGCGGCCGGTACCGCAGGATCTTGATGACGATGACACCCTGGCTTGTCTCCAGCGGCCCGCTCATCTCCCCCTCGGGCAGATTGCGGATCAGCCCCTGGAGGTGCAGGGCCGGGCTCTGGCGCCGGTCGGTGATCCTGACCGTCGTCTCCATCCACTTGACCGGGCGGCCCGCGGCATCGACCCGGGGCTTTTCTCCCGGCATGGTGGGACGCTGCTCAATGCCGAAGCGTTCCGCGATCTCCTCGAAGGTCGCGCCGGCCTGCTGCGCCTCATAGACCTTGGGGCCGTTGTCCTTGTGCCCGATGCTGACGACGCGGATGTCCGCCTCGCGGGAGACCAGGGGGATGTTCCGGGTTACCTCCTCGTCTTCCAGGCGATAGAGGCCGCGCCGGTACTTGAGGAACTCCCGTTGGAGCGCCTTCTCGTAGGAGATCCGGGTGTAACGGGCATGACGGCCCTCGAGGGCCGGCTTGGCCTCCCGGGAGATGCGCAGCAGGGCCTCCTTGTCGGCCAGGGTGCTCGCGAAGTTCGTGCGCGATTCCACCTTCACCGTATCGAAGGCGCCCTCGCCGTTGACGCGATCGAACTCCTGCTTCACCTGGTCCCGCGTCATCGACCAACCCTTCAGGGAAACGGCGGCGTCCGCCGGCTCGCTGCTGCAGCCGCCCCCGAACAGGACCGCGGCCGCGGCCGTGAGCACGATGACGCTCGGCACGCCCCAGATCAGGATTCCGGCCCGCCGCCGGTGTTTCGCCAGGATCACGCTAGTTCCCTCCTTGTGTCTTGACCGATTGTCCATACCGCCTTGCCCCCGCGGCCCCGCGGAGCGGCGGTCCCGCTGATCTCCACAAAAACTTCGTCCAGTGTATCAGAATCGCGTCTGCACCCGGAGATGCAGTCTGCTTTGACCCAACCCGGCGCCCCGCGGAAAGCCCAGGTCCAGGCGCACCCCCCGGGCGGCCGTCTCCCCCGCCAGTCCGACGCCATAGGAGACCGCTGAGCCATCGGAGGCGGGCACGGCAAAACGCCGGAACCACGCGCCATCCACGAAGGCATAGATCCGGTTGCGGGCGGTTGCGACGCCGAACTCGACCTGGGCCGTCACGTGGCGCTGGGTCGCGAACTGCTCCTCCCGGTACCCCCGCACCGAGCCGCTGCCGCCGATGCGGAGAGCCTCGGTGATGGGCAGGTCGGCCACCCGTGAGAGCAGCCCCCCATCGACGGCCACGCGGATCGTCCAGGGGTCGCGGACTCTCCAATATCTTTCGGCCTGCGCAAAAGCCCGGTTCAGCCCGGCCGATCGAGTGGGACCACCCCCGGCGGGTCTCGTCCGGCTCCGCCCGGAGCGGAAAGACGCCTCCAGGGAGCCTCCCCGGAAGGTTCCCGGGCGGATGGTGTCCCAGCGGCCCCCGATGACGGAGGAGACGCGGCGGGTTCGTTCCGATGGCTCGACCCCGATGAGCGACCGGCGATACTCCATGCCGCCGAACGCGGTGAGGTCCACCCCGATGACCGCGTCGACCAGCGCCTCCCAGTCCAGCCGCGCGACCGTCGAGTCCTGCACCTCCTGGTCCAGGCGCAACGCCAGCCCCAACGGCAAGGGACCGAGCATCGGCTCGCGGTAGGCGAGGCCGAGCCGGTGTTGCTTCGGCCGTAGTCGCTCCCAGCGGACGCCCAGGGCGCGGCCGGTACCGAAGAGATTTCCGAGTTCGACATCGGCAAAACCCGAGAGGGTCCGCGCCTCGCCCGAGTAGCCGAGGGCCCCTTCGATCCGGTTGTGCGCCACCTCCGCCACTCCGAGGGCGACACGGAGTCCCTCGGGGGTCACCTCGGGTCGCGGGGCCTCGACCAGGGAGAAGAGGCCCGTCTGCTCCAACCTCCTCTGTCGCGCCTGCCATTGCGACTCCCGGTAGAGGAACCCGGGACGAAATCGGATCCAGCGGCGCAGGAAGCTCTCCCGGGTGGACTTCCTTCCGGGAAAGACAACCTCGGTCACCGCCAGACGCGGGCCCGGGTCAAAACGGACAGAGACGCGGACCGCGCCCCGGTGGACCGACGCGCTCTCCACCACGGCCGCCGCGAAGGGATAGCCCTCGTCGACCCATTGATCGACCAGCTCCTCGAGCGAGCGCTCCAGGCGCGGGCCCTCGAAACGGCCCGCCGGAAGCGGTTCGCCCTCCTCGCCACCCTTGCCTTCTTCATCGATCCCCTCCCGAGGGGGTCGCGGATAGCGATTCTCCGCGACGGCGAAGGTATCCGCCGGGGACGCCAGGCGGATGGCCAGGGTCTCCCAGCGCGCCTCGGCTCCTTCCATGACGTGGAGGCGCAGTCCCCCCTCTCTCTCCAGGACCAGGGTCAACTCCGCCTCGAGAAAGCCGTCGTCCAGGAGGCGGCGCCCGAGAAGCTGCAGAGCCCGCGTGGCCTGCTCGCGGGAGAGTCCGCCCTCGGCGCGGGAGAGCCCCAGCGCTCGCCGGGCGTCGCCCGTGGAGATGGAGCGATCCCCGGTCACTCGCAGTTCTCCGGAAACCGACGCGCTGTCCGGCCACCCTTTCTCCACCGCGCCGCCGGCTGGATCCTGCGCAAGAGCGGCCGATCCTCCATCCCGCGGGTCACGAACCGGCTCCGCCGGCTCCCCCTGGACGCGCTCGAGATGCTGCCCCTCCGACGGCGGAGGACCGCTCTCGGCTGGCGCGGTCCGGACCCAGGCCGCGACCACGAGGGCGAGCACGAACACGCAGCGCGCCGCCCGGACCGCGGATGCCGCCGGCAGGGCGATCGATCCCGGGCGAGCGGCTCGGTCCCGCCAACCCTTCCCCAGCGACGCCGGCTTCAAAAGAGCGCCCTCAGCTCGGTCCGAAAGTCCCGGACCGCACGGCCTTGATCCGGGCGCGATTCTCGGGCCCAGAGGGAGAGATCGAGTTCCTCCTTCAGATGAAGCGTCGAGAGGATCTGCGAAGTCCAGCCGGAACGCTCGAGTTCGCGGCTGCGCAGGCCGGACCCGCCGCGCCGCTCGGCCGAGGTGCGCGTCGCCCGCACCTCGAAACGGCCGCGCGAACCCGGCGACCAGACCATCAGGGGCGTGGCCTGGGCGACCGTGGCGGCCTCGGAGCTTGCGGAGCGCCGCCTCCATCCGGCCGAGGTCTCCAACCCGAAGGTCAGCCCGCGGCGGGGAATCCACTGCGGGTTGACGCGCACGCGAATGGACCTCCACTGCTCCCGCCCGCTCACTCCCCCGAGCAGGGCGGCCTCCGAGGTCGTGGTCTCCCGATCCAACTCGCCGTCGAGCACCCAGCGCGGGGAGGGACGGCTGCGCAGCCGAACGCCCCAGAGGTCGAAGGCCGACGACTCCTCGGCATTGCGCACCAGCGCCCGCCGGGTTCGCCGCTGCTCCCAGCGCACCCGCGGGGAAAGGAACCGGGCCGCGGGCAGCGCGGTCAAGTCCGCGCGCATCTGCACCTCCACCAGCGCCAGCGAACGCCGTCCCGCCAGGATCGGGAACAGCCGCGGCCAGAAGTAGGAGGGCGCCTTCTGCGTCTCGATGCGCGCGTTCCAGTCGTGCGTAGCCCGGGCGCTGCGCCAGAGGCGCCGCCAGAAGCCGCCGCCCTCACTGCCGGTACCCGGCGCACCCTGGCGGGCGCCGTCCCCCGCGCGGTCGTCTCCCCCCACGAAGGGGAGCCGGCTCAGGTCCATCTGATTGCGCAGCGAGAAGTCCATCCGGTTGACCCGGGCGCTGTCGCCCAGCTCAACGTAGTCGACCTCCCAGTCTCCCACTCCCTGGTAGACGCCCAGCGAGTCGTAGTGGCCAAGCCCCGGACCAACGAAGCGCACGTCCTTGCGGCGCTCCGCCCGGTCGGAGGTCGAAAGCTCCCACCGGCCATCCTGGGAGAAGGCCTGACCGAGCCACTGTTGCGCCCAGCGAAGGCGGCCGAGCCGGCTGCTCTGGCGGACGCCTCCGGAATGGGGCCGCAGTTCCCGCCAGGAATAACCGGCGGAGATCAGGCCGGACGCGCCGCGGCGCCACTCCCCCTCCAGCGTCCCGGTGTCGCCCGTATCGCGCAGGCGGCGCGCTCCCCCGGAGAGATCGAAGGTCAGCCGTCGCGTCCAGGTGAACGCCGCGGAGATGTCCCCGCCGGATCCGGTGCCCACCCGTCCCATCGTCTCATCGAAGCCCAGCCCCGTTCGGCTCGATCCTTCCCCGGTGTGGTTGCGTTCGCGGTGAAAACCTCCCGAGAGATCGAGCGCGCGCCCTGGCCGGCGCAGGGTGATCCTCTCGACCGTGCGCTTTCCGCGCACTTCCGCCGGCGGACCGGAGACTCCCGCGACGGACCGCCGGCTCGCGACCCGATCGGCCTCGGCGCGCAGCATCCAGCGCCGCCACGTTCCCCCTCCTTCGAGCCTCTGGCGCTCTCCCCGGAAATCGCGCCAGTTGGTCAGGTCCTCCCAGGCGCCGGCCAGGCTCCATGAGCTGACTTCCAACGCCGCGGCGGCGCGGCGGCGGCGGTCGCCGTCCTCGAGCCGCGAGGACTCGACATTCCATTCAGTGGCGTAGAAAGCGGGATCAAGCCGGTCGAGCGGCCGGAAACGGGAGTCGACCTGGCGGAACCGTCCGTCCAAGGTCACGCGCGCCGGGCCGAGGTCGTACGGCCCTGCCTGGGGCGCCAGCAACACGGCGAAACCTCGGTTGTCCGAGTCATCGAGGGTGGAGAACGTGTTCTGGTCGAAATCCGACGCGGCTGCCTCCGCGTTGAGCTTCAGGCCGGCTCCCAGAGCCACCGAGCCGGCCACCGCCGCCAGCGCGTTGGACTGCGGGCGCGTCGAGGCCTCGCCCGGCATGTAGCGACCCAGCTTGTGCCCCCGGTACTCGTAGTAGACCTCTCCGCCTTCGGTCTGCGTCCGGCCGTAGTCGCCGCTGCCCTCCCCCACATCGTCGAACCGCACCTCGTAGGAGCCCCCCCCAGGACCGAGGTACCGGAAGACGGCCACGTTGAGGGTGTCCACCGTCACCCGCTCATAGTCGCCGACGCCGGGGCCCACGTAGACCACGCCCGAGCGGAGCGCGTCGGTGAGGCTGTCGCCCGCCGCGCGCAGCGCCTCCTTCTGGTTCTCACTCAAGCCCAGCACCGGGCTGCCTCGATCATCGGCCTCGGTGAGCAGGAGCGCGCGCCAGGACCGCGCCACCAACTCGCCGCCTGTGCCCGCGATCCGGCGCCGGTACTGCCCCGTCGACACCTGCAGGTCCACCGTGATCTCGGAATAGGCGGTGATGGGATGGCGCCCCGTGAAGGTCAGCAGACCCTGGGAATAGTCAATGATGTAGTCCTCGTTCTCTCCCCGTTGCAGGAGCGCGCCGTCCAGGTAGACCCTTTCGCTTCCCGCCACGATGGCGCCGCCTTCCCGCGTCGGCGCCGCCACCAGCGCGTAAGGTCCCTGCTTGCCCTCCCGCCCGAAGAACTCCCGGCTGATCCGCGCGCCGGGAGAGCCGGCTGCCGTCGCGAAGGCGGTGATCCCGGCTGCTGTCCCCTCGGCCCGCACTCCCTCGAGCTGGCGCGCGTACCGCGCGAACTCGGTGCCCGGCGGCGATAGCTGAAAGTCGCCCAGGGTCAGACGGGCCCGCTCGCTCTCCACCTCGACCAGCACGCGGTCCAGGTCCTGAAGTTCGGTGCTCGTTCCCTCCGGCTGCAGGGGCGTGTCGCGGTCCGAGAGGATGGCGCGCACCTGGACATCCCGGCCGATCCGGCCATGGACGGCCAGGTCCAGCGACTGCTTGAGCGCGACATCCTTCTCGTTGCCCACCTCGAGCGCGAAGGTCTTGCTGCCGGAGATGTCGAGCTGCGCGAGGTCCTCCACCAGTCGCGCCGCCTCCGAAGGCGGAGCAGGCGGGGGCGACCCGCTCGAGGGGACTTCGACGGGCCGGTGCCGCCGGTACACGCGTTCGATGGGCGCCGGGAAATAGCGATAGCGGGCCGCGAGGGAAGTCCCGGGAGGGCGCGGACGGAGCAACCGCAGCGCGCCGGTGACCGGGTCGAGCAGGAAGTCGACGCCGCGGACCAACAGCGTGTCGCCGCTGAACAGGCGAAAGCTGCCGGCCTCGATCCACCCGCGGCCGACACGGAGGGTATCCGCTGGCGATCGCGGCACCAGCAGCGTCTCTCCCCGCTCGATCCCCGACGTCCATCCGAGGACGGGCAGGCCGAAAGGCTCGTGGCGGACCGCCGTGGTGTCAGCGGAGGCCACCACGGAATCTGCCGGATCGGATGTGGTCAGGCGCGCTCCGGCCGGCCTCGACGAGATCGCGCCCATTGCCAGGAAGGCCAGGACGATCCACCGCGCTGTGCGCCGGGCGGGCCGGGCGCCGGCGTTCAGCTCAGCGGCCGCTCTCCCCGCCATCGCGCCACTTCCACCGCCGGATCTCACGAGCCTGCGGGCAAGCCATGTAGAGGATCGAATCCGGAGCCATCACCGCGGAGGCCAGTTCCAAGGCGTCCTGTTCCGCGGCCGGCAACGTCAGAAGCCGGCTGGCGCCCTCCGGCGTGAAGGCCAGCAGCCAGCCCCCCCTCCCTCCGACCAGCAAGAGCTGGTTCCAGGGCGTCACACAAGCCAACGGGGAACTCCGCTTCGTTTGGGTGGGCACGTGGTACGTCCATGAGGAAAGGGGAATGCCTTGCCGCCCGAATCGATGGATCGCGCCTGCCGCGGGATCCAGCACGAAGCAGGCGCCCTCCGCGTCCTGGACCAGGCGGGTGGGCGCCTCCATCGGAGTCGTCATCCCCACGGCCAGATCGGTCTGGAAACGTCCGAACCGATCGAAGAGCAGCAGGCGCGCCCCCAAGCCGTCGAGGAGCAGAAGCTCGCCGGTCCGGCTCAGGGCGAAGTCCGCCGGGCGGCCGAAGGCCAGTTCTTCCGGGAGATCGTCCCCGTAGGCCAGCCGCGCCCGCAGGTGGCCGTCCAGGTCGAACTGGTAGAGCACGCGCTGGGTGCGGTCGAGCGCGAAGAGGTCGGTCCCCCACCGGGCGAAGATCGACGCCAGATCCGGAAAGCGCTCGCCTCCCTGTTCCCCCACGCCGAAGAGGGTCCACGTCCCAGCCGGCAGGATCCGCGCGATTCGCCCGGCCGAGGCGTCGAGGACGAAGAGCCGCCCCAGGCCATCGAGGGCCAGTCTCTCGGGGACAAACCGGGAGAAAGCCGCGGGGACCTGCAGGGACGTCAGAGGCTGCAGCACGATCCGTGGTTCCGGCGCCGTTTCGGTGCCCGGCCTGGCCGCTCCCGGATCCGCCGCCTCCCCAGGCTGGCCGCCGGCGGCGGAGAGCGCGACAAGACACAAGAGCGCGGCGAGTGTCATCGGTCGGGCTCTCCCATCCGCCCGGGAAAGGCGAGTCGGGCGGACGCGGCCCGTCCCTCTCCCGGGTCTTGGCCCGCTTCCCGAGTGGCCGTCGGCAGGGCGGCAGCGGCCGCTCAGGGGAGCGCGACCCTCACGCACAGCGCCGCGCCTCCCGGCTCCGGCCCCGGCATCAGGTCCAGACGCATCGCCCGCTCGCGGCCGTCCTGGTCGAGGAAGAGCACGGCATCCAGCATGGCCACGACCCGATTCACCACGGCCAGTCCCGCCATGGTGCGGGCGCTGCGGTAGGCGCTCTCGCTGTGATTGCGCTTGCTGCGGAATCGATCCTGGGCAGCCTGGCTCTCCCAATCCCAGACCTGGTCGTCAGGAACGCGATGCTCCTGGTAGTAGGCTTCGCGGCCGGCCAGATCATCGGGGTACGCGTCCCTGGCCTCGCGAGCCACGACGAACTCGTTGTACAAGGCGCTGTTCGGCCACGATGCGATCGTCTGGTAGTACTCGCTGGACCGGCCATCGGCCTCCTGGATGCCGGCATGCTGCTCCGCGTAATCGATGTAGGCATCCTTGCGTATCCCGCCTTGAACGCGGAACCCCGCGTAGGTGGACCAGCAGACCACGTCGGCGGCCAGGTAGGCGATGCCACGGGTCTTCTCGCCTTCGGTCAGATGGGCCAGGCCCGGCGCGAGAAGGGAAAGACCGATCAGGCGCAGCTTGCGCCGATTGACCGGCTCGGAGGAGGGTCCTTCGTCCACGTCACGTTGCTGCAAGCCCCTCATCAGGACGGCGGCGGACGGAACGGCGGCGGTCCGGGCCACGCTCGGGTCGCCGATCGCAACCTGGCAGCCGCCCAGCGCTGGATCGGCGGCCGCCATCTGGCCGCCACCCACCGAGGGATCGCCGGTCGCAACCTGGCAGATGCCCACGGCTTGATCGCCGGCCGCTACGGCCGGGATCGGCGGCGCCGCCCCAAGAGCCGCCGCCAGAAGCCACCACATTCTGCTGCCGATCAAGGCCACCTCCGAATCTGCAACGGACAGCCGGTCACGCCAGCGAGGACGTCCGCCCGGTCACCTCAGCGAGGACGCGTCGGCCCCGCGTCCCGCCCTCGATTCCCGCATGGTCAACGCCGAGCGACGGTCAATACAGGGCGCGGGTCAGGCAGAGGACGACTTCCGGGGACCGGAAACCTCCGCGCAATCCCCCTTCCAACCGCGCCCAGGGCTGCGCATGGGAAGCCCCGGCATCGCGCCCGCCCTCGCGGATCGCCTCGGCGCGATCGGAACTCGATGACGCGCGGCGGCCTCGCGCCGTCTGGTAGGCGTCGATGCCGCTGACGATGCGGTTGAGCGCCAGACCCACCGCGAACAACCGCGCGCGGTCCTCATACTTGTCGCTCTCGCGCATCATGCGCCGGTAGCGCGCGCGGTTCTCCGAGCCGCCGTTGGGGAGGCCCCCCTCGCAGGCGTCGTCCCATCCCCAGCGGTATGCGTCGTTGCGGCCGATCTCGTCGTGAAAGGTGGAAGGGTCGTTCTCCGCGAGGTCGGTGATGGTGGCATCGGACACCGCGTCGTAGGCCGTCGCGCAGTCTTCGCACGAGGTCCCGTCAGAGGGTTCGCAGCGATAGTCCTCAAAGGACCAGTGCCGCGCGGCGAAGGCCCGGTACTGGTCTTCCTCGCGCGCGGCCGCGTCTTTGTAGGAGAAACGGCCGAACCAGGACGCCGCTTCGGCTCCCAGATAGAGGAAACCGCGGCGATCGCCGTTGTAGAGCTGGCCCGTCCCCGGCAGGATGACCGAGAAGAGGAAGGAGAGGCCGGGCGCCCGAACCGGCCGGGCCCGATGCTCCGAGGATCTCTCCTGAGCGGACGCGACCGCGGGCGGCCCCGCCAGGCCGACGACGCAGGACAGCACCACGATGGCCGGCTTGAGCCCCGTTCGACTGCAACGCCCCTTCACGTTGGTTCTCTCCTTTCCGCTCCCGCCGAGGGGATCAGCGCACGATCGCGATCTTGTCGAAGGACTCCCGTCCCGACCGGTCGCCCCGCAGGCGTGTCCGCACATGATAGACCCCCGGAGCGACGTCCTTGAGGTCCCAACTCAGGTAGTTGCCCCCCGCGCCTCCCGCAACGCTGGCGTGCAGGGTGGCCACGCGGCGGCCCGAGAGATCGTAGGCCGCGAGGTCAACCTCCGCCGGGTCCGTCGTCGCCAGATAGATATGGAGAAGATCGCCGCGCAGGGGATTGGGGTAGAAGCGGACCTCCTCGGCCCCCGGATCCGGAAGGGGCCGCGGCGTGGGCACGCGGTCGGCCGGATAGAGGCGGCTGCGGCGCTGGTCGAATCCCGGAAAAGCGAAGAGCCCCGGGCCATCGAAGGTGATCCCCTCCAGCCGGACCACCGAGAGAACCGACTTGCCGCTCATCTCCCAGGACTCGTTGCCCAACGCGATGCGCGAGCGGAAGCCTCCGCCGGCCCGCATCCAGAACGGCCCCGAGACGGCGTTGCGCCCGGTCGAGTAGGGCCAGTCCGGCGCGTTGACGCCGCGGGCATCCCAGGCCACGACGAAGCCGTCCGAGCGCTGGATCACGATTTCGGCGACACCGTCCCCCGTCACATCCCAGCCACGCGCCCCGCAGACCTGGGGCGGGCGGTAGGTCTCGTCCTCCGTCCAGAGCGAGCGCGGCCAGAGGAGTTCCTCGCTTCCGCCGGGGTCCAGGAGGTGAACGGTGCCGTCCTCCTCCACCAGGATCGTCTCCAGGACGCCGTCGGCGTCAGGATCCGCCACGCAGGGCTGTCCCGCGAGCGGCGTCGCGAGTTGAACCGGCCATCCCGGAAGCAGTTCTCCGGTCTCGTCCCGCCACTCCGCGCGTCCGTTGGCCCACGCGAAGAAGAAGCGCAGGCTCCCGTCCTCGCCATCGGGACAAGCCAAGGTAGCGAGCGGGCGCCCGTGGTCGCCGGGATCGGCGGTCCAGCGCGGCCCGTCCGGAAACTCGGGCCAGGAAAAGGAACCGACGCGGCCGTCCCGCGACGCCCAGAACACGGTCAGCCGCTGGACCGAGGGCTCGCCCGGCGTGTGCGGAGGGGGGGCGGCGCCGAGCAGGGTGATCGCTTCCCCCGCCAGGTCCACCGCCGCCTCGACGTGCATCTCGCCGGAGGGCAGGACCCGGAAGATCCGGACATGCCCATCCTGGCAGCCGGCCAGGATCAGCGAGTCCGTCAGGACCGGGGTCGAGGTCACCACGGTGATGGCGCCGGCGTGAGTTTCGTACGCCGCGCCGAGATCCGCGCCCGCCGAGGACAGGGGCGGTCCGGCGGTCGCCTCCCGCAGCGACGGCCAGGCCGCTGTCAATTCCCCGCCGCTGTCGTAAAGCAGCAGCTGCCCTCCAGCCACGGCAGCCACCAGAACCTCGCGGCCGCCGTCCGGATGAACGAAGTCCGCGTTCGCCGCCAACCCCTGCTCAATCGGGCCGGGCAGCAGGGCGAAGCGCGTTCCCCCCTCTTCGCCGTGCAACGGGGTCAGGTCCGGCTTCCAGGCCAGGAGCGCCTCCTGCGAGGCGGCGCAGATCTCGGTGGCGCCGTCGCCATCCAGATCGACGGCGATGACCTGTTCCTCGTTGGGGAAGCCGACGAAACTCCTCGGCAGGTTGGGAGGAAGAAGGCGCGTCTGCACCGCCACGCGCATCTCCACGCTGCTGCTGTCGAGAACGCACAACGTTACCCCGGAAGGCGCGCCGTCATTGGTGTCGCTGGTCGGCCGGGTCTCGGGACCCAGGCAGGTGTAGCCGCCGACGTAGTAGGGATCGTAGGGACCCCCCAGATACTCCTGCGAGGCTGTGCCGATGTCGCGGATGCCGTCGGCCTCCACCAGGCCGACCCCGGGGCGAAGGAAGTTGATATTGACGCCTCCGCCGAAGGAACTGAGGCCCGCCAGGATGGCGTTCCAGTCGATGTGCCAGACCAGGATGCCGTCCCCGGGCAGCAGGTAGTCATACTCGCGGGGGCCCAGCGTATCGGTGTCCGACGCCGGGCGCAGCCCCAGGACGACGTTCGTCAGCGAATCCCGCTCCAGCGTGGGAACCAGGTCTCCGTTGAGGTCGAACTGCCGGTTCTCGACGAGCAGGAACTCCCCCCAGGGCCCGTACATCGGCTCGTTCAGGTTCAGCGGGACGTAGAGGATATCGTTGTCCAGTTCGACAGCGGGCAGGCTCACGGTAAAGGTGTCCGCGTCGCCTTCCAGGTAGTCGAGCGGTTCGTGCCACCGGCCGCCTTCCGGGAAGTAGAGCAACTTGTGCAGCGGATCGAGATGCGCCGGGAGTACGCCGCGCACCGCCAGCGTGTCGGGGCTCGTCGGATCCAGGGTGGAGTCCACCACCGCGGTGTAGAGGTTGTCCCCCGAGTCCATCAGGCTGAAGGCGCCCACGACGGGCGCGCCCACCGTAACGTCATAGAGGTCGACAAAGCCGAGTTGGTGGCCGAACTCGTGTGTGATGACGCCGTTCATCGCGCCCAGGAAACCGTCCTGCGAAACCGACTCGGGCACGACCATGACCAGGTTGATGGCGACCGTGGAGTCCTGCACGAGAAACGGGTCCTCCACATAGAGGTTGAAGCTGGGAATGTCCCAGCGGGAGTCGCCGTTGATGTCTCCCTGGTAGTCGGCCCCGGCGTGGAAGAGCATGAAGCTCTGATAGCTCGAGAAGTCGAGGCCGGGATCGGTCTCCTCCACCGCCACCAGGCTCTCCTCGACGAAATCGATGGCATGCTGCAAAACGTCGGGGTTGGTGTTGCTGAAGACCCAGGGCCCGTACTTGCGCGTGTCCGGAAGGTGGTAGGCCGAGTCGCGCTCCGTGGGGTAGACGTCGTACTCGATGCGCAGGGCGCCGTTGGTGACCGTCGCGTAGTAGCGGGAGAGCGCCTCGAGGTGGGAGGCGAAGTAATCCCGGTTGTGAGGCGGCGGGTCGATCAGGACCTCGGCCTCCTCGGGTGGGCGCAGATCGAAGCGGCCGTTGCCGGTCGTCTTGGATCCGGGCGAGTCGTCGAGAAAGTCCACCCGCATGGCCAGGATCCGAACCACGGTCGTCTCGCGGGCCGCCGCGGTCCGTAGCGCCGAGATGCCATCGGCCGCTTGCCCGGCCCGCAGCATGCCCAGCGCGCGCCGCACCCGGTCCACCGGCAGGATCGACGGAGGCAGGGGATCGAGCTTGACGGCATTGCCCTGAGGCCGGGGACCGGCGGGACGCCCCAACTTCGGGGGCGCCCCTGGGCGAAGACCCTCGTGAACCAGCAGATGAGGGAAACGGGGGCACTGGCGGTGGAAGTCGTGGCCGGTGTCGGCCCGGCGGAGCGCAAGGCCCGAGTGGGCCAGGGCCGTGGTCGCGAAGACCGCCAGTAGAAGGATCCCCAAATGGCTCTTCATGGGAAGGGGAAGCCCGGTCCGCTTCCCCCCTCCCGGCAGCGTCGATCTACGCATAGGCGGTATTCGGCGTTCTCCTCCGTGGTCCTAGAAGCGGAACGACACCGAGAACTTGCTCACCCGGTCCAGGACCTGGGCCTGGGGCACGTTGGCGTAGTCGAAGTTGACCTCCGAGCTGCTCAGCGGCACCGAGACCCCCAGCCCGAAGGTGGGATCGATGATATCGCCCGCCTTGTCGTAGATGTAACCCGCCCGCAGGGCGAAGAAGTCGCGGAAGCCCAGTTCCGCGCCGACGTTGTGGATGGGATCCTCTTCCGAGTACACCAGCGTCTTGTTGAGGTCGTAGGCCGTGATGATCGAGAAAGAGCTGGTCCGCATGACGTTGACCCCGAGCCCGATCTTCAGGTTGCGCGGCATCGGGTCGGCGTCGTCGCGATCCAGGAAGGAAATGTCCGGGCCCAGGTTCTGGACGTTGACGCCGAGGGTGAAGGTCATCGGGAACTGCGGGGTCAGTTGGAAATCCGGCAGGAGGGCCCGTGAACGGACCAAGAGGCCGAGGTCGGCGCCGAAGGAATCGCCGTCTCCCTTGCCCTGGCCGCCGGTGGCCCAGGCCGGCGCAAGCATGATGTAGACGTACTTCAAGGTGAGTCCGACCCCGATGCCCGGATACACCTCGGTTCCGATCGAAGCCTGGGGCGAGACCTCGTAGCTGCTGAACTCGCCCCCTTCCCAACCGGTGGCGTCCACGTAGACAGACTTCCCGTAGGTCAGGTAGATCAGGCTGAAGCCGACGCCGCCCCACCCCGGCAGTTTCATGGCGTACCCGAGGTTTTCGTAGTACACGTCATCCGCAAGGTCGGGAACGAGTTGGGTGTGCATGAGGGAGATGACCCGATCCTGCTGGGTCGCCAGCGCCGCGGGATTCCACCAGTTGGCGGTCGCGTCGGTGGCCACCGATACGGCTGCCCGCCCCATGCCGTCGGCCCGGGCTCCGGGGGTGATCTGGAGACAGGCGGCGCCACCCCAGGATTGAGCGTGGGCTTCAGGGACGGTGAGCGCGAGGCCGATCAGGCTGGCGGCCCCCCAGGCAATGAGTCCCGCGACGTGTCGATGGACGACTCTGCATTTCATGAGATCCGAGGCCTCCTCAAGCGGACAGAACCGCGGCCGGTGCGCCTTGAACCCGGCGCGCGATCAATCGGTTCCAGAATGATCGACACGCAACTCGCACGCAAGCCGCAACTCCTGTCCGACTCGTGTCCTGGCGTGGCGGCCGCCGGTCCTGGTCAATTCCGGCAAGCACGGGCGGCCCGCGTGCGCCGATCGGGCACGCGGGCCACCGGGCCCGATTTCAACGGACGATCGTTCGAGGGTGGTTCAGGAACGGGCGTAGCCGCCGCCGCCACCGCCGCCGCGCATCGGCCGATCCGTCCTCGGCCGCGCCTCGTTCACGGTGATGGTCCTTCCCTTCATCTGGGTCTGGTCAAACCGGTTCACCGCCGCGGTCGCCTCTTCCTGCTTGGCCATCTCGACGAATCCGAAACCGCGGGAACGGCCGGTCTCGCGGTCCGTGACGACCTGCGCCGAGACCACGGTGCCGACCTCGGCGAACACCTGCTCCAGATCCTCCTTGGTCGTGTTGAAGGGAAGGTTGCCTACATAGAGCTTCGTACCCATGACTGAATTCTCTCCTCGGACTCCCTGGACCTGCCGTCCGGGGTTGTGTGGGCCCGCCGTTTCTGCCTGCCCCGAGCCTCTCTCACTGGCCCAATTGTCCTGACTCGGGAGACACCCAGAGGATCAGTTCCAAGCGGGGAATGACGGAGGATTCCTTCGGTGGCTTTTCTCGCAGTCTATTGCAAGCGGCTCGAACCTCGGGCGGAACGGTGTGCGGGCGACGGGCGCCCGCTCTAACGCGCTTAATTCTCGGCACCGGGACTGACAGGGTCAAGAAAAAACTCGACAGCCGGAATCAGGTCGGTCAGGGACGGGGCTGGATGAGCCTCGCGGAGTCAGCATATTGCTCGCGCCAGCGCCGGGCACGATCGTCCTCGGGGTGGCGCGCCAACCAGGCATCGAGGACTGCCACGGCGCCATGGGGATCCTTTAGCCCCTCCCAGTGCACCGCAAAGAGGTCACGATAGCCGTCGAACTGGTCCGGAGAGAGCTCCACCAGGCGCCGATAGGTCCGCTCCGCCTCGGCGAAGCGGCCGCTGGATTCATGCAGGCGGCCGAGAAGCCGCAGGATCCTGGCGTCGTCATCGCCCCCGGAGGTGATTTCCGCCAGAACCGACTCAGCCTCGGCCATACGCCCTTCGTCGATGTAGATCAGGGCCAGGGAGGCCCGCACCGCGGGCGAGCGCGGCGCCAAGGCCAGGGCCCGGTCGATCAGGCGGGCCGCCTCCTCCTCACGCCCCTGCCGTCGCAGTTCGTGCACGGTGGTCAGGCAGGCGGAGGCGTAGTTCTGCACGAGCTTCATGGCATTGGCGTCCTTGAAGACCCGCGAGTCGTGCCGGCCGCCGGCGTCGACGAGCCCGGTATAGAGGTAGACCTCCTCGAGGTTCTTTCGGGACAACTCCACGTCCAGCCGTTCCGGCTCCCCGGGCTCCTGGACCTCGAAGACAATGCCCTGCTGAACGAGCCGCCGCTCCAAGCCCATGCCGTCGGGCACGGTCAGGGCGATGTAGAGCGGGCGCCGGCCGTACTCGCGTTCAACGATGCGCGCCACCGCCAGGTCCTTGGTGCCCACCGTCGGTTCGAGGTTACGGGCGTAGGGACGGAGCCCGGCTTGCCGGAGGAATTCCTCCGCTTCGCGGGGATCGACCCAGCCGCGGTGGGCGGCATCCAGGTAGGCTCCCGCGAGGGCGGCGTTCTCGATCTGCCGGTCATTCCACCCCAGATCGACCTTGGGAGCCTGGTCGCGGAGCTGGCGCATGTACCAGTCGGTGTTGAGCAGGCTGAGGTTGGCCACCCGCACGTCCCGGCGGATCTTCTCCACCTCCTGCAGGTACCACAGCGGAAAGGTGTCGTTGTCCCCGTTGGTGAAGATGATCGCGTCGGGCTTGAGCCCGATC
>JAKQSZ010000043.1 GCA_029569475.1 Candidatus Eiseniibacteriota bacterium
ACCCGGTTCTCGGCGGAAGCTGGCATCGCGACAACAAGCGCGAGCAGTGCGCAGACTGTCACCCACGAACGCGGCGCGGGTTGCGCCCTGTCTTTGGCGGAGCGAAGCATGCGATTCCTCCTGAGATCTGCTGATGTGGAGGCGGAGTCTGGAAGGGAACCCCGGCCAGATGGAGGGGACACTCAGGTCCGAGTCTGAGCGTCGTCGACACGAGCCTGACCCCAGCTTCCTATGATACCACGATTTACGAGGCTGGCGCAGCGCCGTGGAGGGCGCTGGCTCCAGTAGACAGGCCGGCTGTGGCCTTCGCCGGCCGGACCAGGGCGCTTCTCCCGGATCTCGCCGCACCCTGACAATCAGCGGCAGCCGATTCCGGCAGACGCTCGACCTGGCGGGTAGCCTTGAACACACGGGGCGCGCCACCCGCTCCACCAGGGATGGGAGAGGCGAGATGTGATGGCCGGCCGCGCCCGGGTGCTCGGCAGTGAGACCATCCTCGAACTCGGGCGCCACCGGCCCTCGGCGCAGCAACTATTCGCTCAAGACCTGGCGGCTGGTGGAGCGCTGTTCGAAGGCGGCCTCCTGCTCGGGCAGGAGGCGCCACAGCCGGGACCCTCATGCTCGGGCAGGACGCGCCAAAGGGACCTGAGTACGCCGGACTGTGCTATGATCCCTCGATGCTGCTGTAGGTCGGGATGTTTGCCGCGACGGAAGAGCCGGAGACCGGCTGGCCTACCTCCCGTAACACGCGCCAGATCCTTCGAAGAGCGGAGCCTCGCCTTAGATCATGAGAATCCTCTTTACCTATCTCAAGAAATATCGCGGACGGGTCATTCTGGCGCTGTTTCTGGCCACCGTGAATCAGTGCTTCTCCCTCCTCGATCCGCAGATCTTCCGTCACATCCTCGACGACTACGTCTCCAAGCATCAGCAGTTCACCGGGGCGGAGTTCTTCCGTGGAGTCTCGTTGCTCCTGCTGGCCGCCGTCGGCGTGGCCTTCGTCTCCCGGGTTGCCAAGAACTTCCAGGACTATGTCGTCAATGTCATCACGCAGCGGCTCGGGGCCGAGATGTACACCGATGGACTCCGTCACTCCCTGGAACTGCCGTATCAGGTGTTCGAGGACCAGCGCAGCGGCGAGACTCTCGGTATCCTCCAGAAGATGCGCACCGACGTCGAGCGGATCATCTCCACCGGCGTGAACTTCCTCTTCACGACCCTGGTCGGCGTCGTCTTCGTCACGATCTATGCCATCTCGGTTCATTGGCTGATCGCCCCCGTCTACTTCTCGACCGTGCCGCTTCTGGCCGGGATGAGCGCCATCCTGAGCCGCAAGGTGAAGAAGGTCCAGAAGCAGATCGTCACGGAGAGCGCCGCCCTGGCGGGATCCACCACCGAGTCGCTGCGCAACATCGAACTCGTGAAGAGCCTGGGCCTGGCGAACCAGGAGATCCTGCGCCTGAACGGAACGACCGAACGGATCCTGGCCCTCGAGTTGAAGAAGGTCCGCTACCTGCGAAGCCTCAGCTTCATCCAGGGGACCTGCGTCAACGCCCTGCGCACGGGAATCCTCGGGCTCATGCTCTACCTGATCTTCGCGCAGGAGATCAGCTTCGGGCAGTTCTTCGCCCTCTGGATCTATTCCTTCTTCATCTTCGGTCCGCTCCAGGAGATGGGCAACGTGATCAACATCTTCCGGGAGTCCGAAGCCTCGCTCAACAACTTCCAGCGTATCCTCAGCACCCCGCGGGATGCCCGGCCGGCCCATCCGGTTCCGGCGGGCCCGATCGAGCGGATCGCCTTCGAGGATGTGACCTTCCGGCACCTCTCCGGGACGAGCGACGCGCTCTGTAACCTCAGCTTCCAGGTGCAGCGCGGCGAGACGGTCGCCTTCGTCGGACCTTCCGGATCGGGCAAGACGACCCTGGTGAAGCTGCTGGTCGGCCTCTACCGGCCGCGGGCCGGGCGCGTCTTGTACAACGGGGTGAGCGCGCAGGAACTCGACCTGGATCAGCTCCGGGAACGGATCGGTCTGGTCACGCAGGACACGCAGCTCTTCTCCGGCACCATCCGGGAGAACCTCCTGTTCGTCAACCCGGCCGCGACCGACCAGGAGTGCCTGGAGGTGCTGCGCCGGTCGGCCTGCCAGGGCCTGCTCGATCGCGCCGCGCAGGGTCTGGACACGATGATCGGCGAAGGCGGCGTCAAGGTCTCGGGCGGAGAGAAGCAGCGCCTCTCCATCGCCCGCGCCCTTCTACGGCACCCGGACCTGATCGTCTTCGACGAGGCCACCTCGGCGCTGGACTCCTTGACCGAGGAGGAGATCACCGGGACGATCCGCGAGATCTCGCGCTGGAAATCCCTCATCACCGTCCTGATCGCTCACCGCCTCTCCACCGTCATGCACGCCGACCGGATCCACGTACTGGAACGCGGCCGCATCGTGGAATCGGGCAGCCACGGCGACCTGCTCGCCCGCAAGGGGCTCTACTTCGCCATGTGGCGGCAGCAGATCGGCGAGCGGGAGAACCCCCTCCCGGCCGGTCCGCCGCTCCTGGAGGCACCTGCCGGCCGATGAAGTGGCCTGGTGGTGGCGATCGGCCAGGGGACGGCTGCCGGGCGCATGCGTAACCGGCGAAGGCAGCCGCCCTGTGATGGCCGCGCCGCGGCCGGGACGCCTGTCCATTGGTGAAGCAGACCGGCCACCCGGGCCGTCTGCTCCACTGACATCAGCGGCAGCGACGCCCGGCGATGATCGTGGTGGAGCGCGTCTTCGGCAATTCCGAGCGCGGCCTTACGGTCGAATTCCCGTTACCTCGCCGAGTTCGTTGAGCTGCCCGGCCAGAGCATCCGGTTCTCCCACCACCACCAGGGACATTCGAGGGAGCTGGAGGTGACGGGCCGCCGCGGCCAGCACCTCCTCCGCCGCAGCCACGCGGACCGTCTCCAGCTGACGTTGCTGGTGGTCGGGACCGAGCTTGTACAACTCAGCCTCGATCAATGCGCTCGCGATACCGGCTGCCGTCTCCGCGCGAAAAAGCAACGCGCCGGCGTACTGACGGCGGGCCGTCTCGAGTTCCTCAGCTCCGATCTGTTCCCGGGTCAGACGGGAGATCTCCTCACGAATCAGATCGACCGCCAATCGGAAGCTTGCGTTCTTGGTCTGGGCATGGGCGAAGAAGGGCCCCGCCAGACGCTGCGGCACGATGCGCGAGCCGGCTGTATAGGCCAGCCCGTGACGGGTGCGCACGCGATCGCAGATGCGCGAAGCCAGTCCCGCGCCCCCCAGCACGTAGTTGGCAACCGAGAGAAGATCCCAATCCGAATGCGCGCGACCGATGGCAGGACAGCCCAGACGGAGGTTGGCCTGGGTCAGATCCGGTTGCGCGTCGAAATACACGACCGGGACTGCCGTCGTCTCCTGGCCGGAGGGCTGCGCCGCGTGCAACGCCCCCCCAGTGAGAGCGCCGCCAGCCCGCGAGGCTCCCACGTTCTCGCCTTCGGCCGATAGGTGATCTTGGACATCTGGGCCAGCCGGCACCCCGAGAACCGAGGCGGCCGCGGCCCAATCAGAGAACACCTCCGCGGCAGCGGCGAAGAATCTACCCGGCTCGATATCGCCCACGCCGACAAGGACGGCACGTTCCGGCCGGTAGCAGGCTTGATGGAGCGCGACGGCGTGGTCGCGCGTGAGACGGGACAGGGATACGTCGTCACCCCGCAGCGGGCACCCGTACGGGTGATCGGGGTAGATCGCGCGGTGGAATGCCTGCTCCAGCCGGTACGGCGGTTCGGCAAGGTTCCCTTGCCTCTCAGCCCGCAACTCGCTCAGGACGCGCCCCGCCTTTTCCTCCGCCAGGGCCGGGCGCAGGAGAACGTCGGCAAGCAACCGGAGGGCCGGGTCGAGGTCCACGGACAGAACCCGCGTGCCTGCCTCGATCCAGTCCCGCCCGGGCTCCAGATGCAGTTCGGCGCCGAGGTCGGCGAAGCCCGCCGCCAATGCTTCCTCGTCCCGGGAATGGGTGCCCGTGGAAAGAAGCGCCAGCGTGAAAGCCGCCAGACCCGCACAATCGACGCCGTCCTCGACTCCACCGGCGCGCACGGCCGCCCGGAGGCGAACCATCGGCAAGCGTTTGACCCGACGAAAGATCAGCGCGAGCCCGTTCGGCAGGACCTGGCGAAAAGCCTCGCCGAAGGGTTCGATGCCCGTCGTCACCGGCATCACGCCACCTCTTCCGGGTACACGATGACCACCCGCCGCCTCTCCGGCACGAGATACCTGGCCGCGACCCGGCGCAGATCCTCGCTGGTGACCTCGCGCAAGCGGTCAAGCCGCTCGAAAGCATCCCGCCAGCCTCGCCGGCTGGTCACGGCTGCCAGGCCAAGCGCCCGCGCCCGGCCATGAGTCGTCTCCATGGAAGCCAGGAAGCCGATCTCCGACCGGCGCAGCGCGCGCAGGCGTTGTGGCTCGGCGACACCGGCCGCCACGACCTCCTCGATCAGGTCGCCCAGGGCCGATTCAATGGCCGCCGGCGTTACCCCCGGGCGCGCTTCGGCGGAGAAGAAGAGCGCCCCCCCATCGACGCGCTGGTCGAGCCAGGTGTCGTGTCCGGCGATCAGCTGCCGATCGCGCTGCAGGACGCGGTCAAACCGGGAAGCTCGCCCGTCAGCCAACTCCGTCACCAGGACATCGAGGGCGGCAACGTCCTCGTGGTTGCAGTCGACCGTCATCCAGCAGACCGCGATCCGCGGCAGCCGAGCGGTCCGGCGGCGGATCTCCGCACGGTGCTCTCCGGCGGTATTGGTCTCCACCGGGACCTCGACAACCGGCTTGCGGCCGCGCGGGATACCGCTGAACCTGTCCGCGAACAAACGGCGGGCCTGTGCCGGATCGAATCCTCCAGCGAGCACGTAGGTGGCATTGTCCGTCGTGTAGTGCCGGCGGTAGTAGGCCAGAAGTTTCTCCGGGGTCATGGCGGCGAGATCCTCGGCTGTGCCCACAACGTGGCGGCCGTAAGGATGATCCGGCCAGGCGAGCCCGATCAGGCGTTCGAAAGCGGTTCCCCAAAGCGAGTTGTCCGTCATCCGGCGCCGTTCCTCGCGCACCACGTCGAGTTCGCTGGCCAGCCGTTCCGTGGGCGGCGCCAGGCCGACGAACCGATCAGCCTCGATCGCGATGATCCGCTCGAGCCCCGCCGACGGGAGCGACTCGTAGTAACACGTGTAGTCCCACCCTGTGCCGGCATTCTTCCGTCCGCCCAGATCCTGCACGATCCGGTCGATCTCGCGGGGCGCCAGCTTTCGCGTTCCGAGGGAGAAGCAGTGCTCGAGATAATGCGAGATGCCCGATTCGCCCGGCGCCTCAGTTCGGCGGCCGGCCGGGACCCAGAGCATGATGGTAAAGACGGGGACCTCAGGATCGGGTGCCAGGAGGAGCGTAATCCCGTTGGGCAGGCGCTCTTCCTCCACTTCGAACAGAGGGGCGACCGGACGGGCCCTCGCCAACGGGGCTGGAACGGCGGCCCGCGAACCCTCAGGGGTGCGGTGATGATCACGCATGGAGACCCAGGGTAGCAAGGCACGCCCTAGCCGGCAACCCACTGCAAGCCGAGATGATGACCTGCAGCTACCAGGCTCGGGCCCGCAGGGGTTCCTCCGACCGGCTGCGGCCGGCGCGGTCGCTCCGGCGCGGGGACTCCGTTTTTCCGGCGCGGCCATGTCCGATATGATGAAGGTGGATCCGCAAACTCAGGCTCGGAACGTCGGACCCGCTGGCCCTGGACGTCCGTGTGGCCGCTCTCGAGCGTCTTCCGCGGAGACCGAGTACACTCGGCGCGCCAGC
Source organism: Candidatus Eiseniibacteriota bacterium (assembly GCA_029569475.1). Next base: position 5,843 of record JAKQSZ010000043.1, read on the forward strand.
CAGCCCTGGGAGCTGGCGACGCGAGCAGAACGATGGGACTTCAGACCACCCTGGTGGTTGGAAAGAGGCACCGAGATGATGATCGAGAGAATGGAAAGGATGATCCGAAACGGGGGCGCGGCGCTGGGTATGGCCGCTCTGACCGCCCTGGTCGCCCTGCCCGCCAACCTGACCTCGGCCCGGGCCGCCGATTTCGCCTCCCTGGATGAGGCCAGGGCAGCGGCGGCCGCCTCCAACAAGCCCCTCCTGCTGGACTTCTACACCACCACCTGAGGGGCCTGCAAAAACTTCGCCCGTGCGGCGAAGGAGGATGCCGAGGTCCAGAAGACCCTGGCGGATGTCGTGCTCTACAAGATCGAATGCGACACCCACGGGAAGGAAACCTGCAAGGAGTTCAACGTCCGCGCGTACCCGACCTTCCTGCTCACCACGCCGAAGCTCGAGCCCATCAACCGCTGGATGGGGTACTCGAAGAGCATGTTCCAGGAGACGATGCAGCTGGCGATGGCCGACCTGACCACCATCGACCAGAAGCTCGCCCGCTTCGAGGCGAAGCCCAGCGAACGCGATGCCGCCACCCTGGCCCGTTACGATGAATCACGCGGGCAGTTCGAGAGCGCGCTGCAGTACTACCGCAAGGCGGCGGCGCTGAACCCCGACGCCGACTATACCGCCGAGATCTTCGAGACCACCGTCACCGGGATGCGCAAGGATGGCGGGATGACGGCCGACGACGCCAAAGCCGCGGCCGCGGCAGTGCTGGCATCGCCGAAGGCGACCGCCGAGGATCTCTTCGGGGTGGTCTTCTACTCCGGCCCCATCGTGGAGCAGACCGGCGACCGGTCTTTCCGCGTGCCCTACCTGAAGGCGGCCTTCGAGCGCAGTGAGGGGACGAAGGATGAGAGTCTCCTGAAGACACGGGAGTACCTCATGCCGGAGTACACGTTGCAGGTCGAGAAGAACGCCGAGAAGGCGGTCTCGCTGAAGAAGCAGGCGATGCCCGAGGGGTGGAGGGAGAGCCCCAACCAGCTTAACAGCTTCGCCTGGTGGTGTTTCGAGAACAACGTCAACCTCCCCGAGGCCCATGACCTGGCCGCCCAGGGCGCGCGCCTGGCTCCCGCCGGGAAGGAACGGGCGATGATCCTCGATACCCAGGCCGAGATCTGCCATGCCATGGCCAACTGCCAGGACGCCGTCAAAATCGCGCGGCAGGCCCTGGCTGAGGACCCGGACAACGAGTACTACAAGGACCAGCTGAAGCGGTTCGAGAAAGCTCTGGCCGAGAAGAGCTGAGCATTGGATTACGAGGGAGGTTGAGCCTGCGTCAGCCCTCGCGCGCCGCATGCGAGCTCCGGCCGGGGACACCGGCATCGCCGGATGTGTCCCAGACGCTTGACATGGCCGTGAACGGGTTCCGGGGCCTCGACAATCGTCGGGGCCTCGGCGCTCGCCCGGACTCGACAGCTGCGCGGGCCTCGACCGCGTCACCATGAAGACGGTCCTGACGGCCGCTCTGCTCACAGCTCTTCTGGCGCTGGTGGGCGTGGTCCTGGCGCCGCCGGAGGTCTTCTTCTCCTGTGACGGCGGATCGAAGTACATCCTCACACGCGCCCTCGTGGATCACGACCCGGCCTGGCCGGCGCTGCCGTATCCGGGCGCGGCGTTCGATCCGGATGGGGCCTTCTTCCCGATCCGCGGGGTCTTCAGTGTCCGCCAGGAGGATGGCCGTTTCGTCTCCGCCTTCCCCGTGTGCTTCCCGATCCTGAGCGCCCCGGGGCTGGGCCTCCTTGGCCCGCGGGGCCTGCTGGTGGTTCCGCTCGCCGGTGGGTTTGTGGGGATGCTTCTCCTCGACCGCATCGGCCGGCTCCTGGGCTGGTCAGGACGACGGCGGATCGCGGGCATCTGCGCGCTCGCCCTGGCGACACCCTTCGGCTTCTACAGCGCGACGTTCTGGGAACACGCTCCCGCGGCCGCCCTGATGCTCGCGGGAATCGCCGCCACCCTGCCGTCGCTGGTGTCCGCACCTCCCCGCGTTCCTGGCAGCCCGGGCATCGGACGCAGGGAGATCCTCGGCGGGTTCCTCCTGGGCTTGGCCGGCTTGCTGCGGCCGGAGACTCTGATCGCCTCGACTGCTTTTCTCGTATCGGCGGCGCTGGCGCGAGGAGCGCGGCGCGCCCTCATCCTTGCCTCAGTCAGGATGGCGCTGGCGATCGTCTTCATCGCGGTGGCCAACCTGGTCACCTACGGCCACGTCGCCGGCCCGCAGCTGGAGGCCAATCTCGAGGGTCCCCGCCTGCAGCGGGCGTTCATCGTGATCCGCCTGATCTGCGGCAAGAACCTGGACCGGATCTGGACCCTGGCGGCGCTGGCGGCGCTGGCCGCCGGCATCTTCGAAACCCGTCCGGCACGCGCCCTTCGACTCACGCTCGCGCCGGTCCTTCTGGTCCCGGTCTTTCAGGCGCTGATCACGCAGACCTTCCCGCTCACCAGCCATCGGAGTCTGACGGGGATTCTGGAGACCTCGCCTTTCTTCTTCCTGGCCGCCTTCGGCCTCGGACGCGCACACGAGCGGACCATTGCCTCGGGAGAAGATCCCGGAGGCAGATTGAGTTCGTGGCCCTCGGGGCTCGCATCAGAGCCCGCCGGCCGGACCGCCATGCGCCCGGTGGGCCTTCCAGCTCTTCGGGACCGCACACCAGCCGAAGCCTCCTCTCCGCCCGAAGTGGTGTTCGGACGGGCCGCGGTTCTGTCCGCGCTCGCGATCATTCTCCTGTCGCCTGTCGAGGGCGGCCCCCAGGGAGGAAGCCGCTTCCTGCTCCCCTCGATCATCCTGGCCTTGATCTCCGTGCTGCACGAGATCGGAGGGCCGGCGCGCGGGTGGCGCAGGATCGCGCTCGCAACGGCGCTGGTTCTCTCGTTTCCCCTCTCATCCCGCGCTCTCCCCTTCCTGGTGAATCGCCTGGAGAGCGTCGGAGGCGCGGCCCTGGGAGTGCTGCAGTCGATGCCGGCGGAAGTCGTGGTCTACCGCGATCCCGTCTTCGCGCAGGAGATGGCAGCGACCTGGTTTGAGAAGATCTCTTTCGTGGCGCGCTCGACCGCGGACCTGGAAGACCTGGTCACGCCCCGGCAGGGGGCGGGGGCACAGGGGGCGAGAGCCGGCGCTTTCTCGAATGACGGGTTCGTGCTCTTCGGTGCCGTCGGCTCAGAGCCTCCGCCGCGGGTGGTGGGCCCGCCACAGAGCCGCTGGGTACTTGAGTCCACGAGAAGGACCAGCGCTTTCCGCCTGGACCTCTATCGCCGCTCGGCCCACCCCGACCGCGATGTCACCGGGTGAGTGCTCAACCTAGACTTCCGGGGGCCGCTGGTGGATCTCGTACTGCGCCAGCACGCACTCGATCGCGCCGTTGTTCATGCGATTGCGCTTGAACGGCTTCATCTTGAACGCCTTCTCGAAGCCCTCCTCCGCCGCCAGCACCGCCACCCGCGTCCCCGGATGCTCGACCAGCCGCTGCCGGAAGGCCTGCCAGACCGGCAGGTAGCTCTTCTGCCCACCCACCCGGACACCGTACGGCGGATTGGTCACCACCCACGATCCCGGCTCCAGGCGCATCTCCGCGACGTCCCTCGCCTCGAGGCGGATCATGTCGGCAAATCCCGCCGAGGCCACGTTGGCACGGGCTGCCTCGATCCACTTGGGGGATACGTCCGCCCCGCTGATCCGCCCGGGCGGGACCGGCAGGACCGCCTTCTCCGCCTCGGCGCGCAGGCTCGCGAAGCGCGCGGCATCGAAATCGGGCCAGGACATGCAACCGAAGCGCGTCCGCCAGCGCGAGGGCGGCGTTCGGGTGGCGATGAGCGCCGCCTCGGTCAGGATCGTGCCCGAGCCGCAGAACGGATCATGGAGAGGCGCGGCGGGATCCCAGCGCGACTGCAGGATCATGGCGGCCGCCAGGTGCTCGCGCAGGCTGCTCTCATGCGAGGCCCGGCGGTAGCCGCGCATGTGCAGCGGCGCCCCGGCGCCGTCGAGCCCCACCGAAAAGCGGCGGTTCTCCAGGTAGCAGACGACATAGAGGTCGGCCTGCTCGGTGTCGACCGACGGGCGGCGGCCCAGACGCTCGACCATCTGGTCGCAGATCGCGTCCTTGATCCGGTAGAGGCCGAAACGGGGGCTGCGCAGGAGCGAGGAGTGCACGTTGAACGTGACGCGGAAGGTCATCTCGGGCGTGAGCCACTTCGTCCAGTCCGTTTCTCGAACAACGTCGTAGATCGCCTCCTCCGATTCGATCTCACGGAAGTCGATCTCGCGGACGACCCGGGAGGCGCAGCGCAGGTGGATCAGCGCCTTGTACAACTCTTCCATTCCGCCCTCGAAACGAGCCCGGCCGGGCTCGATTCGGGTGACCGCGATCCCCTGGGCGGCGAGTTCCGCCTTCACGATCTGTTCGATGCCCACCCCGATCGTGGCATAGAAGCGCTGCCCTTCCGCCATGCCTGGCCGGACCTTTCCCGAGCGCCTTCCGGAGCCCGCCATCAGATACGTCTGGTTGTCCCGTTCGAGAGCGTCCGTGGGAGGCCCGCTCGCCGGCGGCGGGTCATGATCCCATCCGCCGGATGACTTTCAACGCCTGCTCCCCGGCGCCCACACGATAGCCTTCGGAGAGGTAGAGGATCCGTCCCTGGGCGTCCACCACCGCCAGGACCGGCAGCCTCGGCTCGTCCGACCGGCCGGTGGCGACGGCGATCTGGCGCCACGCGACCCGTGCCTCGTCCGAAGCGACCCGTGATCCGGCGGGCAGGTTCTCGAAGTCTGCTCCTGGCGCCTGCGGATCGCTGAGCAGGAAAGCCAGGTTGCCGCCCCACGTTTCGAACGAGGGCTTCAGCGCGCGGATGTCGCCCATGATATGGCGCGTGGGTTCAGCGCCGGGCGTCGCCCAGAGCAGCAAGGCGCCTTTCGGCTCGACCAGGGACGCCCAGGATCCTGCGCCCTCCCCGGCCGGGCAGGCCGCCTGAAGATCGAGCGTCCCCATGGGCGTGAGCGGCTGCTGGTCCTGGCGTAGCGCGGCCACCACGGCCTTGCCCTGCCCGGACTCGACGTCGAAGAACGCCATGCGGGAGAGCACCGTCCCATCGGCGAGCCGGTTGCCGGTCACCACCAGATAGTGCCCGGCTGGAAGCTCCAGGCGCGCCGGCAACGTGGCAAAGGTCGCGTCGTCGTACTCCAGGGTCTGGTAGGCGCCGTTGCGCAGGCGCGCGAGGGTGAAGTGGACCCAGTAACGCGGCTCCTCCACCCCCTCGAGGCTGAGCTCCACGATCCCGGGCTCTTCCAGGGAAGCCGGCGCCGGGGCCTCTGGCGGAGAGGCGCCCCCTGTCGCGAAGGAGACGTCCACCCAGCGGTCGCCGGCCCGGTACTGCGGCACGCGCAACGCCGGCTCGAAGCGGGCGGCGATGCCGAGCGACCGTGCCAACGACACGAAGAAGACGTCGCGGGAACGGGCATCGGAGACGCGCAGCTCGAAGACCCCGCGCGGGCTCAGCGGCGCGCGCAGGTAGTTGGCATCCGGATCGACCTTGATGTTGGCGTCGATCCAGCGGACCAGCACCGCGGGATCCACCGCCGCCTCCGCCGCGATCTCCCGGGGGAAGTGTTCCAGCAGGTAGCCGCGGTAGGGGCTCAGCATCTCGATATCGACACGCGGACAGAGCACATAGTGGACGAAGTCCCCCACGGCGGCGCTTTCCTCCGGGTCGGTGGAAGTGGGAGAGAGGGCCGCGGGGTCGAAGGCCTGGGGACCGCGCCGCTGCAGTCCATGTTCCAGGTGATCGGCGAGCACGGCGGCGGGCGTGTCCCGGAGGTCCTTCTCGGCGACCGACTCCAGCAGCAGCAGCGCCCACTCCCGGCGCGACGGCGGCGTCTCCTCCAGGAAGCGGGTGATCTCCCGCCAGTTCCCCCAGCTTCGCCGGATGACCGTGGACCCCCTCACTCCGTCGATCCCGAGTGCAGCGGCCATGGAGATAGCCGTCGTGGAGTCCGGAAACGTGGCCATGTAGGCGGTCCGCAGGGAGTCCTCGTACCGCAGGCGCCGCTCGTGGCCGCGCCGGTCCGCGTCCTCGACCAGAGGCGGCAGCGGAGGGCGTTCCAGCGGAGGGGCCATGTCGAAATCCAGGACCTGCTCCGTGCGGGGATCCCGGTTCAGCCTCACCACGACGGTGTCGACGGCGGCGACCGACACCTTGCGGAAGCCGAAGCTGTCTCCCCGGCGGGCCCAGATCAGGGCGTCCCCCAGCCCGATATCGACGCTCGCCGTTCCCCCGACGCCGGTGGTGCAACGGACGATCGGGAAGAACTCGGCGAAGTTGTACAGGCGGAACTCGACCAACGCGCCGCCGGCCGGCTGTCCGTCGCCTCCTCGGACCTCGACCTGGAAGCTCTTGGTCGGGGCATAGAGAGAGGTCAGGTTCAGCTCCGCGTGCCGGGATGACCACGAGACCGCGGGTTCGGGACCGGGACAGGGGCCATACGTCCGCGTGTGCACCAGCATGGCCCGCCGCGCGGGCTCGCGGAACCATGCCATGTCCAGCGCCGGTTCCGGCTCGCAGGCTCCCAGGAACCGCCACCGGCCGTTGACCCACGCTTCCACCCAGGCGTGGTTGCTGTCACAGTGCGACCAGCGCGGCGTATACACCTGGCGCGCGGGAATGCAGACCGCCCGCAGCGCCGCGACCGCCAGCACCGTTTCCTCTCCGCAACGCCCCCAGGAAGTGAGGATGGTGGCCTGCGCGGCGCTGGTGCGAGCGTCAGAGCCCTGGTAGGTGACCCGCTCGTGGCACCAATGGTTGATCTCCAGCGCCGCCTGGTCCATCGGCATGTCCTTGACCCGCTCCAGCAGTTCGCGGGAATACCGCGCGCGGAAGTCATCGAGCGCCTCGTTGTTCACCCGCAGCGGCAGCACGTAGTGGCGGAAGACGTCTTCCGGAATGGCGGCTCCCCAGATCGTCTGCCGGCGCGCCTCGAGCGAAGCGCGGACGGCGTCCAGGAAGAAGGCGCCGTCATAGTCGGCCAGATCGCTCAGCGGCATGGCGGCGTAGAGGAAACGCAAGGCGTCATCCTCCGCGGGAGTAAGGCGGCCGTCGAAAACGCCGAAGAGCGCCGCCTCCCGCCCGGCGGCCAGTTGCCGTTGCTGCTCAAAGAGCCTGGCGTAGTCGGGACCGGTCCAGGCGGTCGCGGAGAGCGGTCGAGCCAGTCCGGCGATCACGAGGGCCAGGGCCGGAAGCGTCCCGGCGACGGCGCGGACCTGCCGGAATCGATGACGAGACGGACGATGGGCATCGCTCCTGCCGCCTGATCCCACCTGATGCCGCGACCGTTTGGTCCGGCGCGTCCGCTCTCTCCGTTCCATCCTTACCCCCACTTCCCACCGTGCCTGGGATCGCGGCGTCGTGCCTGCCGGACATCTCGCCGTGCCGACGCATCCTCCGGACGATCTTGGGCGCCCATGACGGGGATCCTCAAGTTGGAACTGCTGGCCGCACAAGGCCTCGGGGAACGAAGCGCGGGCGCTTGGCACGGCACGGGAACGGCGACCGATCGTCGCAGCAAAACGATTTATGCCACCCTGTGCTCCGAGGCACGATCGACGGCCCCCACCGTCGCGCCGCGCCCAGCGTGGCTCGGAGCCGGCTTGCTCGACCTCGGGGACCGCGTCGGCGGGACCGTTGACCGGTACCACCCGGCAGCCTAACCTCCGAGGAACGCGCTTGGATCCAGCGAGCGGGTTCCGGAACCGGGTACCTCCGGCGCCGGAAGACTCGAGGCACCGACAACACGGATGGCGTGCGGCGCACCTACCACGCTTCCGAGTGGAGTTTTCTTGTACAGAGACCTGCCGACCTTCAACAGAAAGGACGAACTCTGGCACGGGGGCAAGGTCCCCGGTTACTTCATCCTTCACGCCAGGCGCATCGCGTCCTTCCTGGAGGAGACGCCCGAACCGGTCCTCGACCTGGGAGAGATCAACCCCAAGATCGGGGTCCTCCAGAAGGAGAAGGGCTTCCGCTTCACGTCCTGCGACGCGATCGACTTTGACACCGATCGCATCCCGGGCCAGTGGGGAACGATCATCTGCCTGGAGATCCTGGAGCACCTGTACAATCCGCTCTTCGCGCTGGAGAGCATGAGGCAGGCTCTTCTCCCCGGAGGTGTGATCTACCTATCGACCCCGGGAAGACCGAAGCACCTGTGGACCGACCAGCACTTCCACGAGATCGATGACAAGCGGATCGGCTGGCTTTTCCGTCGGGCCGGGCTTGTCATCGAGCGGCAGGCGAAGGTCCCGCTCCGGCGCGGGATCCTGTGGCATCTACGCGGCGTGCGGCCGCTGATGCGTTACTTCACCTACACCCGGGTGTACAAGCTGAGAGCGGCGGCCGAGGAGAAGCAGCCCTGATCCGGTGATAGTCCGCGAGCAGAAACGCGTCAGAGCGCGCCAGATGGAGCCGCGCCTGGCGCGAGCCGCGCGGAGCATACCCCATGCGGCATGTGAGCACGGCTCGCGCGATGAAGGCCTCCGACGGCGTGCTCTGACGGGATCCGCATTCGGTTTGTGCCTCCGGCTAGGAGCGGAGCGCCCGCTCGGCGAGTTCCCGCAGCCGCGCCGAGGGGAGAAGGTCGAACTCGGCCGTGAGGCTTTCCTCGAACCGGCGATAGACCTTCAGAGCCTCGGTTCGATCCCCCCGGCGGAGCAGGGCGTGGATCAGGTTCCAGGCGAACGGATCGCTGTACGGATCGCGCGCCAGGCCGCGCCGACAGAGGGGAATGACATCGTCCCATCGGCTGCCGCGGGAACAAATGGCGATCAGTTTCTCGAGGGCACGCAAGTAGCGATCCCGCAGATCTTCCCGGGCCGACTCGAGGAACTCCTCGTAGGGATACTCCTCCAGGAGATCGCCGCCATAGAGGTCGATCGCGGAACGCAGCATGGCCTCAGCCTCGCCGGGCCGGGAGCGGTCCAACAGGGCATTCCCCTCGTGCACTCTCCGCTGGAAGACATCCGCGTCGAATGAGCCTCCTTCTCCGAGATCGAGCTGGCAGGCGTCGTTGCGGAAGCGGACGTACCGGAACGAACGGGGGTCGGCTCCCGGAGGTTCGAGGGCGCGCCGGAGCAGGTGGATGGTCTGGCGCAGGTTGTTCTCCGCCTTGGATGGCGCTGATCCCGGCCAGATGGCCTCGAGGATGACCTCCTTCGGCACCCACCGCGACCGTTGCACCAGCAGGAAGTGGAGTAGCTTGAGAG
>JAKQSZ010000030.1 GCA_029569475.1 Candidatus Eiseniibacteriota bacterium
GCTCGAGCTTGAGTCGCCCGCCGTAGGTGCGGTTCTCGGGGGAATCCAGGCTCCAGAAGCTCCTGGTATGCCGGATCCGCTCGGTCCCGAGCGTGCCGAAGTAGCCCGACAACTGCGCGAGACGGCGGCGCTGCAGCCGCAGGCTGGCCCCGTCGATCAGGCTGTTGGCCACACCGCCCATGACCCACTGGCGGCCGATCCGGGCGTCAACTTCGTATTTCTGCCACCGTTCGGCGGCCTGCAGGTACGCCGAGTAAAGACGCACACGGGTGTCTTTGGCGCTTTCGTCTGTCAGGTAGTTGCTGGCGGTAAGTGAGGTGTGAAAGGAAAGGACCGGCGACCCGAGATCGAGCACATCCAGGCGCACCGTCTCAAGCAGGCGGAGACGCTCCTCCAGATCCTGCTCCAGGGGCAGCACCTCGTCGGAAAGCTCCGCCTCCTGGTAGTAGAGCGAAGTTCTCAAGCTGCCTCCCAGGACGACCGCGCTGGCATCGGAGCAGATCAGCGCGGTGAAGAGGCTCAGCAAGGCGAGGCGGGCATAGAGGCGAGACATCGGCGGGTTCCCTCCCTTCTTCCGTACCGGCCTGTGTCGTGGCCGCCACAATTGTCCACGTTCGGCGCGCCTATGCAAGCGAAGTCCTTGAAGTTGTTTGCGTCGGACGGACTGCACCCCGGTCGCACGCGGGGGTCGCACACGGCTTAAACAGGAAGGGAGACCGCGTCCGGTCTCCCTCGCTGACTTCGCGTTCCCTCGGCCAGCCGGCCGGGAGCCGCGCTACTTCTTCGGGACGTGGTGCTCGATCTTGGTCTTGGCGGCAGCGTAGTCGAACTTCGGCAGCGCCTTGTGACCGGCGGGCACGGCCCCCTCGTGACAGGACTTGCAGGTGGCGGCGCTGGGCACGACCAGGCCGGCCTCGACCGACTTGGCGCGGTCCTTCTTCGCGTGGATGACCTTGTAGTCCTTGCCGGCGCCGTGGCAGGCCTCGCAGCCTACGGCGTCCAGACCGGGGGCGTTGGTCGCGGCCGCGGGGTTAAATCCGCCGGGCTTGCCGAATCCGGTCGAGTGGCAGGGAAGGCACTTCGGGTCCTTCTGGCTCTCCGCCGGCAGCTTGGACAGAGCGGTGGCGTGCGCGCTCTTCTCCCAGCTCTCGAAGATGGCGCCCTTGGCCGGCCCCTTGTGACAGGCCATGCAGGCCTTGGAACCGATGAACTCATGCCCCTTGGCAGCCTGTTGGGCGTTGCCGGTGTTGACGTAAGCCGACCCCAGGACGAGCAGGGCGGCGCCGCCAAGCAGAGCAAAGGACCTCAGACTCTTCATTTCTCGAACCCTCCTTGCGTCGGCTCCTGATCTCCGGCGCCCACCGTCAGGCGCCCGGATCTTGATGCGGTCGTGGCTGTCGGCGGCTTCGATAACCACCCGCTGAATGTACCACTTCTGTCGATCGAAACAAACCGTCTACGCAGTATAAACAACCTGTCCGTCCTGGTTCCAGGCGACGGCTCTTTGAGCCTCGGTCTCTTTAGCCCCGCCGACCCTTGAACCCCCACAACGAGCCGTGAGCGGAGCCGCCCCGACGAACGATGGCGCCCCCGCAACAAACGCGCGCCACGAAGACGCCCCCCCGGCCCCGCGACTCCATCGCCTGAAGGTCTCCGGTAGTCTCCGGTAAGCGCCGCTTGTACAAACGCAAGCGCCGGTTGATACTTGGGCCTCTCGGGGCAGCCGCCGTTCCGGTGGTTTGCCCGCCGCAACGCACGACCCGGCAGCGAGCCGCCTTGACCTGGAGACGGCACGGAGGAGTTCATGGCCCACATCACCCCGAACTGCGGGAAGTCCACCCGCGCCATCCACGCCGGCCAGAGTCCCGACCCCGCTTTCGGCGCCCTCGCTCCTCCGATCTTCCAGACCTCGACCTTCGTTTTCCCTTCCGTCCAGACCGGCGCGGCCCGGTTCGCCGGCGAGGATCCCGGCTACATCTACACCCGCCTGGGGAACCCCACCACCCGCATGCTGGAGGACAACGTCTGCGCCATGGAGGGGGGCTTCGGCGCCCTGGCCACGGCCTCCGGCATGGCGGCGGTCACCTCGACGTACTTCGCCCTGCTCTCCGCCGGCGATCACATGGTGGGGACCGAGGCGGTCTACGGCCCCTCCCGGGTCATCATGGAGCGGGAGTTCTCCCGCATGGGCGTCAAGGCCGCGTTCGTGGACACCAGCGACCTGGCCGCCGTCGAGGCCGCTTTCACACCGGCCACCAAGGTGTTGTACATCGAGACGCCCGCCAACCCCACGCTTAAGCTGACGGACATCGCGGCCTGCTCCCAGATCGCCCACCGCAAGGGAGCTCTCCTGGTGGTCGACAACACCTTCTGTTCTCCCTACCTGCAGCGGCCCTTCGAGAAAGGCGCCGATGTCGTGGTGCACAGCGTCACCAAGTTCCTCAACGGCCACTCCGACGTGGTCGGCGGGATCATCGTGGCCTCGACGCAACCGCTCTACGCGAGGCTGCGTAGCTGCCTGCTCTCGCTCGGCGGCACCATGGACCCGCACCAGTCCTGGCTGGTGCTACGGGGCACCAAGACGCTGGCAGCGCGGATCGAATGGGCCCAGAAGAGCGCGCTGGCCATCGCCGAGGTCCTGGAAGGGCATGAGAAGGTCGAGTGGATCCGCTACCCCGGCCTGAAGAGCCATCCGCAGCACGACCTGGCAAGACGCCAGCAGGATGGCCCCGGCTGCATCATCGCCTTCGGCGTCCGTGGCGGCCTCGAGGCGGGACGCCGCGTCATGGAGTCGGTCCGCCTGGCCTCGCTGGCCGTGTCGCTCGGGGGAGTCGAGACGCTGATCGAGCATCCGGCGAGCATGACCCACGCGGGCATGCCGCGCGCCGGGCGCGAAGCGGCCGGGATCAGCGACGGCTTGATCCGGCTCTCGGTCGGCTGCGAAAACGCCGAGGACATCATCGCCGATCTCAAGCAGGCGCTCGCCCAGATCTGACCCGGGTGCGGACCGCACGCGGCCCATCCTGCGGCTCATTGCCGGGTCGGGGTTCCCGCTGCCGACCATTGCCGGGTTAGGCCGGGCGTTAACGTTGACCCGGCGGCCGGCTCTGTTATACACTTGTTGAAGTAACGTGAGCACGCCAGCCGGCGCGCCCTCCAGGTCAACGTTCCGACGTCATGCCCACCCGGAGGCGCCGAGGTGTTCCGCCCCAGCCGCATCGGAGCGGCCGGACGCCATCCGCGGGTGGAAGAAGAGCGCAGACGCGCATCAGAGAGCGAGCACTCCCGTGAACAGACGCACCGGGCAGGCCGAAGGCTTGCCGATCTCCGGCACAGGAAGCCCCCCCGGCATCCGACGCCCCGAAAGACGGCCCGGCCGAAATCGCCTGCTGGTGGAAGGCGAGCTCCGGCGCGGCATCCTCTTCCACTGCCTCGGCCAGATCGAAGCGAGCACGGTCGCGTTCCGCCAGGCTCGGCATCTTGCCCTTGCGGCGGGGCTGCCGGTCCTCGTCCTGGAGGCGTCCCTGCGCGAAAGCGCGGCTCTGGTGCGGCTCGGCGAGGCGAAGGAGGCTCGAAGGAGGGCCCTTGCCGACTGGCGGTGCGCCCGGCGCCTGGCCCGGCCGACCCTGGAGGCCAGAGCGTTGGTGGTCCTGGCAGAGGCCGAGACGCTGCGCCATCGTCTGTGCGCCGCTCGGGTGGCCCTGTCCTGGGCCGAGAGGAGGGCGCCTCTCTCCGAGCACGGGCTCGCCGGAAAGGCGCTCGACTTGCGGATCGAGTGCGGACTCCGCCGTGCGCTTCTCTTTCTCGCGGAGGGACAAGTCGAGCCTGCTGCCAATCTGGCGGGTTCGATGGTGGAGTGGATGCGCGACCGGGCCAGGCTCACCCCGCCGGCGCGGTTGGCGTACGCACAGGCGGCGCGTCTGCACGGAACCGCGCTCGTGCTACTGGGAAGGAACGAAGAGGGGCTGGTGGCGCTCGAGAGCTGCGTGCGGACGCTCGCGCGCATGGGCGAGGCGGTGGAAAGGTCGCTCGCGGAGGATTGGATGCGGCGTGCCGCCGAAGACCGCAGCGGCCGTGATGGCAGCTACGAAGACAAGAAGCAGGCTCCCGTCTGTTCCGCGGCCCGCGGCCGCCTCTCTTCCGGGGAAGCGACGGCGCCGGCCTTCGCGGCCCACCTGCCGCCCATGATCCATGCCTCGCAGGTCCATGCGACCCATCCTCCGGATCCGGTCGCTGCTCCGGCGGTTGATCCGCGGCGGCGGATCGAGGTGGTGCAGCGCGGCGACGACCGGAGTGCCCATGGCGCGATGGTCCGCGAGCCGCAGATCTGGCCGCCCAGCCCGGCCGCGACTCCAGCGCGAGCGCTCAGCTCGCGATCGGTGAACCCGCGCACCACGAGGTTGCATCCGCGATGGGCCGAACTGGGTCTCGTTACCCGCACCCCCGGGCTCCTGGACGTCCTGGCCGAGGCGGAAGCCCGCGCGCGGGCCGGAGATATCGTCCTGATTCTGGGGGAAACGGGGACCGGCAAGGATCTGCTGGCGCGCGGTATCCACGAGATCAGCGGCCGTCCGGGCAACTACGTTCCCTTCAACTGCGCCGCCTGCCCGGTGGATCTCGTGGAGAGCGAACTCTTCGGCGCGGAGCGCGGGGCTTTCACCGGAGCCGACCGCCGGCGCTGCGGCCTGGTCCACGACGCCACGCGGGGCACGCTGTTCCTGGATGAGATCGGAGACCTTCCGGCGCGGGCCCAGGGTGCCGTTCTCCGCTTCATCGATCAGGGAGAGGTGCGCGCGCTGGGTTCCTCGGCGGTGCGCCGGATCGAGGTCGGGCTGGTGGCCGCCACCCATCAACCGCTCTCCGCGAGGGTCAGGGAAGGGACGTTCCGCCGCGATCTCTACTTCCGCGTCGCGCAAGGCGTGATCGAACTGCCGGCGCTCCGCCAGCGGAGCGAGGATCTCGACCTTCTGCTGCGCCATCTCTGGCGCCGGCTGATGAACGGCGACGAGCCGCCGGGGTGGCTCCTTTCCCCTCCGGTCTTGCGGACGCTTCGAGCGCACGACTGGCCCGGCAACATCCGGGAACTGGAGCAGTTCATCCGCACCGTGCGCCTGCACCCTGAGGCCGTGCTGGACGAGGAAAGCATCCGCCCTCTCCTCGGGTGTGCGCAGGGGGACGGCGAGCTGGGCTCCACGCCGCGTGAACGGGCTGTGGAGGCCATCCGTCTGGCCGGCGGCAATCGCAGCCGGGCGGCGGCTATCCTCGGATGGTCGCGTTCGCGGCTCTACCGCGTCCTCGGCCCCCCGGAAGAGATCAAAGAGGCTGACGCTTGACCAGCAGCCGCCATCCCAGCCTTACCGCCGGGAAGCCGCCGCCCCGCAGCGGAAGCCAGACCAGAAGCGCGGCGGCCCAGATGAAGTTGATGACGGTGATCAACTCGCGGGAGTCGGCCCAGAGGAACTGGACGAGCCAGAGAACAAAGAGCCCTGCCGCCTCCAGGAGAGCGAAGTGCATGTTCATCAACAGCACGCTCGCCACCATCGATTGGGAGAGCGTAAGCAGGATCTCGGCCCGCTGGAAGTCGTCGAAGTGGATCGCCCGCACCTCGCCGCTGTAGGCGGAGTAGACGATCGGCAGGGTGGCCGCCAGCACCGTCCACTGGTTGAAGTTGCTGGAGACCATGTTCATCACGGCGATGGGCGAAGTCGTGACCTTCCGCGCCCAATTGAAGGCGGAGACCTTCTCGGGGAACTCCGAGAGGAAGGGCGCCAGCCACTGGATGAAGACGAACTGCGAGATGCCCAGCGAGATCGAGAGCGCCAGCATGCTCTCCAGGAAGGGATGCGCCATGAAATAGAGGAGGACGCCTCCGCCCGCGAAGAGCAGGAAGATCACCAGCCCGCGGATGAAGGGGGTCTGGCGCACGATGACGCGGGTTACCGCATCCGCATCCTCCAGCCGCTCGTGCTCCTGCGGCGGCACGATCCGCAGGCACCAGAGATAGAAGCCGTAGAAGAAGATGAGGACGACGCCATCCACGATGCCGAGCGATCCCCGCGCATAGATGACAAACCAGTACAAAATGGAGGGGACCAGGCAGACGATCTCGATCGCGTGCTCCGGTTCCAGGCGAACGCCATCGAAGGGCCGCTTGTTCTTGCGGGCGAACGCCCAGGCCGTGAAGACGATCATCGGCCAGCCGAGTCCGGTCAGCAGCCGCAGAGCGCCCGTGAGGTTGGCGATCATCAGGTGCGTTCGGGCAGGATCCTGGGCGGCGCTGCGGGCGATCACGAACTCGACCGCGTACTCGGGAAGGGTCTGCAGCCAGGCCAGGATGGCCAGGGCTACCCCCTGCGCCATGAAGAACTGCGCCGCCTCGGCCCCCCAACTGATGGCCAGAGCCGATCCGATCACCGCGGGGAAGGTAACCAGCGCCGAGCTTGGCGAGGCGGTGGTGCTCACCTCCTCGACCGCGCGTGCCGCCTTGGGCAACAGGGGCGAGGCGAGGATCGCCGAACGAAGTCCGGCGGAGAGACGGCCGGCGCGCCGCGGCGCGTTCCGGCTTGCAGGCCCGGCGGCGGGCGGTATCCGGCGTTTCGACATGAGAAGGAAGCTAGCACCGAACGGCCACCGTCTCAATGCGCCGTTGGCGGATGGGCGGCCTCCTGCGGGATGTCATCAGAGAGGCGCCCGTCCTCTGGGTACACAAGGCGCAACGGGGATGCCGCCGAGGAGATCCGGGCGATGGGCGGGCGCACACTGTCGCCGGTCCACGGCCCGAGAGGGGCTGCTATGATGGAGGGTTGTCCCGAGACTGCGGTTGCGAGATCCCTGGGGAGAATCGGCGGCCCGGCGTCCCGGATGCACCCGCTGGTGGAGGCCGAGACCCTCTATCCAGTCCGCAGCCGTGGGAAGACAAGCGACGATCCAGCTGAAGATGATCAGAACCGGCTGAAGGCGAATCAGGAGGAGTGGATCATGTTCTCGACGTGGAAGTTCCTCGCGCATGCCGCGTTCATCGTTCTCGCCGGCGCCATTCCCGGTTCGGCCCGGGCCGCGGCGCACCAGGTCATTGTGCGCGCTTTCGAGTTCGACCCGGCCGACCTGGTCATCGCGCAGGGTGACAGCGTCGTCTGGACCTGGGAGAGCGGGACCCACACCGTCACCGAGGGGAGCGATTGCGTGGTCGACGATCCTCTCTTTGACGAGGAGATCTATCCTTCACGCCCCACCTTTGTCTACCGCTTCGACGAGCCCGGCGAGTATCCGTACTTCTGCAAGCCGCACTGCGTGTTCGTCGGAATGGAAGCGGTCGTGCGCGTGGCCGGCGCGGGCGACGTGGACCTGGCGATCCCGCGGCAGTCCGGCTCGGTGAGCGCCTGGCCCAACCCTGCCCGCCACGGCGCCGTCCTGTACTACCACGCCCGGGCGGCCGGCAACGCGATCGTGGAGATCCTTGATGCCGCCGGAAGGGCACGGCAGACTCTCTCCGTGGCCGCCGCCGGTCCCGGCCTGCGGTCCATCGCGTGGGACGGCACCGACGAGGCCGGAGCCAGGCTCGGCCCCGGCGTGTACTTCGTCCGGGTGACCGGCGTCGCCTCAGGCTCGACCACGCTCGTGGTTCTCTAGCCCGGCCAGGCCGGGTCAGCCCCGGCTTCAGGACGAGGTCAGGCTCGGTCCCAGGCGGATGTCAGTTCCGGCGTCGGGACGAGACCGGGCCCGGGGTCAAGACAAGTCCAGGTCAGGTCAGGACCGAAGCCGGGGGTCCATCCGGCCCGGCGGGGAGGAATCGTTTTTGGCCGTCCGTTTCATCCTTGGTCCTGCCGGTTCCGGGAAGACGCGCTACTGCCTGACAGGGCTCCGGCAGCTCGAGCTGGCGGGCCGTCCAGGCATCTTTCTGGTTCCCGAGCAGTTCACCTACACGGCCGAACGTTCCCTCCTCGAGCCGCGGGAGATGGCCGGCCTGCGCCACGTTCACGTCTTCTCCTTCACGCGCTTCGGGTGGTGGCTGCGCGACCTGGCCGCGGCGCCTCCCGTGCTGGCGATCTCGCCGATCGCCCGTCCCATGCTCCTTCGCTCGATTCTCTCGCGCCTCGACGCAGCCGACCTCGGCCCGCTGGCGCCGTTGCGTGCGCGGCAGGGTCTGTTGGATGAGCTCTCGAGCTTCATCCGCGAGGTGCGCAATCACGGGAGCGTCGACTTCCTGGACGCGGTGCGCCGGATCGCGGAGGAGCCGTCGTCGCCCGGGGCGGCCTCCCCGGTCCCGGCCGGATTGCGGAAGAAGGTGGCTGTGCTGGGCTGCCTCTTCGAGATGTACAACACGGCTCTGCGCGACATGTCGCGGATCGATCCCGAACAGAAGCTGCATGGTCTGGAGCCGGTCATCGCCGGTTGCCGCGAGGAGGTCGCGCGGACCGAGTTCTTCGTGGACGGTTTCCTTTCCTGGACCCGCAGGGAACGGGAAATCCTGGTGGCTTTGGCCCTCACCGGGGCCCGGATGCACATTGCCCTCTGCTGCGAGCGGCCCCAGGGAGACCGCATCCCCCTGATTCCGGCGACCCGCAGCCTGGAAGGGATGACGCGCCAGATGGAGGCGGCAGGGGTAACCGTGGAGGAGCCTCTCCTCCTCGCCGGCCCGCACCGCCGGCCGGCGCGGTTCATGTCGGCGCGCCTGGCCCTGCTGGAGCGGCAGCTCTTTGCTCTCGACGGCGGCAGTCCCGAGACGGCGGCAAGGGTCCCGCCACAACCAGAGGCGGTTACGCTGCAGGCGGCGCGCGATTTGCGCCAAGAGGTGGAGATCTGGGCCCGTCGCATCGATGCCTGGGTTCGCGACCCCCTCAGCCCGACTCCGCCCGAGCGGATCGCCGTCGTGGTCCGCAGCCTCGAGCCCTACCGGGACCTGGTCCGCCAGGTTTTCCCCCGGTATCACATCCCCGTCTTTCTGGATGAATCGATCAGCATCCTCTCGCGGCCGCGGGTCCGGTTGCTGCTCGATGCGATCGAGGTTGTGCTCAGCGGCTGGCGACGGGACCGGGTGATCGCGTTCCTGCGCAATCCCCTGCTGGGTGCCGCCCCGGCCGCGATCGATCTCCTGGAGAACACGTCCCTCGAGTACGGCAAGGACTTCCGCGCCTTCACCGAGCCGCAGTGGGAGGAGTACTCGATCCCGCCGCGGCTGCGCGCGCGCCGCGCGGACCACGAAGCCGACGACGGCGCGTCGGAGTTTGACGACAGGGAGCGCCAGCCCCGGCTGGACCAGCAGTCTTTCGATCCGGAAGACCTCTCCGATGAAGACGCCGGAAATCGAACGTTGTTTCCCGGGCACCGCGAGCCCCAGGTTATACAACCTGAAGGAACCAGCTCCCCGCGGGGCCCCACCGAGCCGTCCTCAGCGATGCGCCGATTGGATGCGCTGCGCCTGCGCCTCCTGCGGCCGATCCTGCTCTTCGAGAGCCGTTGGGGGTTCGAGGACGATCCCTCCTCCGCGCGCGACGGCGACGAGGCGGTCGCCTTGCTCGTGGAGATGAGCGCGGCTCTGCGCGAGGCCTCGGGCGTCGCGTCCGAGGAGCCGGAGGGGATGGAGGCGCGGGTGGAACGCGCCATCGTGGAGGTGCTCGACGAAGCGCGCGCGCTGTGGAAGGGCGTTCCGATCACCCTGGAGGAGTTCGCCCGAGGATTCGGCGAGGGGCTGGAGGCCACGCGGCTGGGGATGACCCCCCTCCGGCTGGGGCAGGTCATTGTCGCGGAGATCCAGCGCTCCCGCCTCGGCGAGGTGGACCGCGTCGTGGTGGGCGGATTGAACGAAGGTCTGTTCCCGCGGCGCGTCGAGGAAGAGACCCTGCTCAACGAGCGGGAACGGCAGGCCCTCGCGCCCGAGGGACTGCGGCTCGGCCCGCCCGTCTCCTGGAGGCAGGAGGAGGAGATCTATCTCTTCTACATCGCCCTGACCAGGGCCTCCCGGGAACTGCTGCTCACCTGGAGCGAGTCCGATCTCATGGGCAAGGCGCTGGCGCCGTCGCTGCTCCTGGACGAGGTGGAACGGGTGCTGCAACAACGGCGGCTCCCGCCCCCGCCCGACGTATCGGAGACGCCCGCGACCGAACTGAGGACGATCGAGGAGGCTGGCGAGCGGATCATCGCCGGTCTCGCAGCCGCCGCCGGCCAGACCGGCCTGACCGTGGCCGCCAACGACGCCGGCCTCGAGGCCGACAACCAGGCGGACCCGGCCGTGGGCGCCAACGACGCCGGCCTTGCAGCCGCCGCCCACGATGCCGGCCAGATGACCCCCGCCGCCGAGCAGCGGCCGGCAGCCCGGCTGGCCTTCGGTGGAGACCCCGCACTGATCGCCCTGTACAATCGCGCGGCCACTGGCATGGAAGACCCGGTGAGCGCGTATCTCCGCCAGGTTCTGGACCGGGCGAGGCCCGCCCTCTTGTACAACCCCGAGGACCTGCTGCCGGCCGGGATCCTCCGGCATGTCTTCCCGCCCGGCGACCACGCGAGCAGCGTCAGCCGCCTTCTGGAGTATGCGACCTGTCCATACCAGAGCTTCTCCAAGAACCTGCTGCGCTTGCACCCCAGGCCCCTGCTCGAGATCTCGCCGCTGGACACCGGCCGTCTGGCCCACGCCGCCCTCGAACGCTTCTTCCGAGGCCGGATTCGCGGCGCCGGCGCTCCGGGGGAGATCCCCGTCGCGGAAATGGAGGACCAGCTCGCCGGGATCTTCCGGGAGCTGTCGACTGATCCGGAGTTCCGGGCGTTCTCCGTGGACGAGACCGGCATCTACCAGCTCCAGAGCGCGCGCCTGCGCCTGGCCCGCTACCTCGAGGCCGAGACGGCACGCTTGCGGGGTTGCTCTTTCCAATCCTTCGAGCTGGAGTTCGGGTTCGGACCTGAGGCTCGCAGCGCGCTGTTGCTGCCGCTCGGCGGAGGTGATCGCCTGGCGCTGCGCGGGAGGATCGACCGCCTCGATGTCCGCAAGACCGAGAACGGGGTCGAGGCCCTGGTCATTGACTACAAGCTGCGCCCCAAGAGCGGCCTCCCAGCGCGCCTCGAGAAAGGGCTGGATCTGCAACTCGCGGCCTATCTGCTCTTCCTGCGTGACGTCCTCGGGTACCGCCCCGTCGGCGGACTCTATGCGCCGGTGCTCCCATCCCCGCGTTCCCGCGAGAAGTGCGACCCCGGCAGCGCCAACCCTCTGGGCATCCAGATGCACGGGCTGATCCTGGCCTCGTACCGCAACGAGATCGACCAGGAGCTGGGCATGCTGGTGCGCCACAGCCCGCAGCTCGTCGCGCCGGAGCGGATGGACGAGCTGTTGGAGCAAGGGCGCCGCTTTCTCACGGGATACGCGCGGACCATGCGGCGCGGCTGGATCGCCCCCGCGCCGCTGGAGGAGACACCGGGTCAGCTTCCCTGCGCGAACTGTGATTTCGGGGCTGTATGCCGCTTCCGGCCGAGGCGGGACCGGACCCGCCGGCAGGCCGCGGACGGCATCCTGCTGGACGACGACCAGGTGGAGGGCCACCGCGTGGTCGACGGTCGGGTGGAGGGCGACCGCGTGGTCGACGGTCGCGTGGAGGCCGGCCGGGTGGGGGCCGACCCACACCAGAGCAAGCGGGTGGCAGGCGAACGAGTGGAGCGCCAACCAGATGTGCTCACGCCTGATGGAGGCACGCGGACAGATGATGCCCGTGTGGTCGAGCCCGATGCCGATTCCACCTCACGCCGGGAGGCCAAGCCGTGAGCCGCCCTCAACTCAGCGCCGCGCAGCGAGCCGCGGCTTACACAACGGGGCGCGATCTGCTGGTCTCCGCCGGGGCCGGCACCGGCAAGACCCTGGTTCTGGTGGAGCGTGTCCTCGACCGGCTGCGCCGCGGCGAGGTCGCCCTGGCGGACATGCTCATCGTCACCTTCACGGAGAAGGCGGCGCGCGAAATGGCGGAGCGCATCTACGAGGAGATCGCGCGCGATCCTCGCCTGCGGGGAGAACTGGTGCAGTTTCCCCGGGCTTCCATCTCCACCCTCCATTCCTTCTGCGCGCGGTTGCTGCGGCAGACTTTTCTCGAGGCGGCGATCGAACCCGGCTTCCGCATCCTGGGAGAGGACGCGCGCACCGAGGCGCTCCAGACCGCCATGCGCCAGGCTTTTCACGAGTGGTACCGCGACGAGGACGCCGCGCGGGCGAGGCGATTCCGCAGTCTCGTGGAGCGGAGCGGCTTCGACCGGGGCGGCGAGATCCTGCGCCATGTCATCGGGCGTCTCCATGACTACGCCCGGGTCACTCCCGATCCCGCGGCCTACCTGGACGGCCTCCTGGAACGCCTCCCTGCCTCCCGCGTCAACGACCTGCCCTGGCACCGCGCCATGGTCGATCAGCTCGAGCTTGCCTGGAGCGCCGGCGTGGAGCTTTACGACAGCGCCCTCGCCCTGGCCGAGGCCGAGAGCCTCCCGACCGCTCGCCATCGCGAGCTGTTCGATCACCTGGGGAGGTTCCCCGGCCCCGGCGGGCTTGCGGATGAGGACCGGCAGCGCGAGCTCGTGAGCCGTCTGACCGACGCGGGGTGGGGGTGCCTGGAAACCAACTCGCCGGCGGATCCCGAGCAGTCCTTCCGGATCAAGTTCCCTTCCGCACCGCGCGGCGCGAACAAGCTTCCCGGGTTCCACGGGCTGCATGAGCAGGCGAAGCGCTTCTTCGAGCGTCCTCCGGTCCGCTCCCTCCCGTGGAACGAGATACGTCTGCTGGGCGAGGACCGGGAACAGCTCGACAGCCTGGGCGTGCTGGTCGGGCTGGTGCGGCGGACCGATGAGTTGTACAGCCAGTTCAAGCAACGGGGCGGATGGCTCGACTTTTCCGACCTGGAGATCCACACCGCGCGGTTGCTGCGAACCCACGGCGCTTCCCTGGGGCTCGATCATCGCTTTCGCGAGGTGCTGGTCGACGAGTTCCAGGACATCAACCCCCTGCAGGACGAGATCCTGCGGGGCTTGTGCCCGCCGAGCGGCTGCTTCCGCGTCGGCGACGTGAAGCAGTCCATCTACCAATTCCGGCAGGCCGACCCGACGATCTTCCTCTCCCTGGCGCGGGGGAGGCAGCTGCTGCGCCGCGAGGAAGATGGCGGCGGCGATGACTCGCCGGCCATCGTCTTCCTGAAGGAGAACCATCGGAGCCGCCCCGCGATCCTGCGGCTGACGAATGCCCTCTTCAGCTTCATCTTCGACGAGAACGAGCTGGGATCGCCTTACGAGGAGCAGGCGCTCGAGCCGAGGAGGGATGAAGAGGACGGTGTCACGCCTGTCGAACTCCTGGTGATCGAGCTGGCCAGGCCGTCCGAGCAGGAGCCGGAGTCGCCGCCGACCGCCGCGGGTCGCGCCGCCACCGAGCCGGAGGCCGGCGCGCGTCGCACCCCAACCGAGCTTCAGGCCGCCCTAGCCGCGCAGCGGATCGCCGAGCTGATCCGGCGGGAAGGGGTCACCATTCCGCAGCGCGGTGCCGGTCCGGCGGATGGCCTTGGCCGTCCTGCGTCCTGGAGCGACGTCGCCATACTGCTTCGTTCGGCGGCGCGCGCGCGCGACTACGAGGAGGCCCTCACGGCGCAGGGCATTCCCTGCGTCCTCGATCAGGGCGCGCCCCTGCTTGAGGAAGAAGGCGTCCGGGACCTGCGCTGCCTCCTGCAACTCGTCGACAACCCGCGCGACGATGTGGCGCTGGCGGCGGTGCTGCGGTCTCCCCTCGTCGGCATTCCCGACGCCGACCTGCTGCGTTTGCGGCTGACCTGGCCGGAGAGCGCCACGCTGCTCGACGCGGCGGTCGCTACCGCCTACGAAGGAGATCCGGGGGCCGGGATCGAATTCTTCATTCCCCCGGACGACAGCGCGGATTCGGCGGAGGACGTCCGGGCCGACTGGTCGGGCCCGCGGGGCGAGCCCGCTGAAGAACTGGCTAGCGAGGAATTGCGGCGGCGTCTGCGGCACTTCTTCGAGAGGTTGCGGCGCTGGCGTGAAACCGCGCCCGAGCTTCCCCTCACACGTTTCATCGATCTCCTGGTCGAGGAAAGCCGGCTGCCCATGATCCTGACCGCCCGGGGAACGGGCGAGGATGGCCGTGCCGCCTTCCGTAAGTTCCTCTCCATGGCTTCGGACTACGAGAAGGAGCGCGGATCTTCCCTGCACGGATTCCTGCACCGGCTGCTTGTGCTCGAGACGCACGGCTCGAAGGAGGGCGTGCCCGGCGTCACGGAGAACGCCGACGCGGTGCGGATCCTGACGGTGCACAAGTCCAAGGGACTGGAGTTTCCTATCGTTGTGCTTCCGCAACTCGAATGGCCGTTCCAACGCGAGCAACTCGGAAACATGATCCGGATCGGACGGCGCTGGGTGGGACTCCGCGAGTTCGATCCGAGGACCTGGACGCGCCGGGACACCGCGCCGCGTTGGACGCTGGAGCTTTCCCAGGAGCGGGCGGCGTGGATGGAGGAGGCCCGCGTCTTCTACGTGGCGGTCACGCGGGCCCGCGAGCGCTTGATCATGATCGGCGCCTGCCGGCAGGCCCCGTGGGACTCACCGGCGCTGCCCCGGCAGGCCGGCCGTCGCCTCCTGGAAACCCGGCGCAATGTGCTGGCCTGGGTCGCACAGGTCCTTCCCTGGCAGGAGAAGGTGCCGGCCGGCGGCGAATCGGGAGCGGAGGGCCGGGACTACGTGCTTCCGTCGATTCCGATGCGCGTGCGCTGGCTCGCGGACTTGGAGATCGGGCTCGACCGCCGGACGGCCGCTGCCCGCACCCTTCCCCCGGCGATTGCCGAAGCGATCCGAAGCGGCGCTCCCCTGCCCGTGGTGGCGCCCCCAGGTCCGATCGACCACCTGGCTGGTACCTGGCGGCCGTCGGCTGGGGCTTCGCCCGAGGCGGATCACCCGGCGGAAACCGTGGAGACGCTCGCGTCGCGGCTGGCCGCGCCTTCCCCCTTCGCCCCCTTGGCGTCGCTCGAGGCGCTGAAGGGGAAGTACTGGGTCACCGAGCTGAAGCAGGTGGCAGACCTCGACCTGCCTGCCACGCTCGAAGAAGAGGCGGGGTCGCGCTTCCTCCCGGTGGATCCGCTCAGCCACGAGCCGCCCGGCCACATCATGCCAAGCCGTTACGCGCCGGGCGACGACGCGCCGCCCCACAGGATGCCGAACCAGGATGCGCCGGGCCACCATGAGCTGGCCGAGCGATCTCCGCTGGCGCGACAGGAGGCCATGCTCCGCGGTGTGCGCTACCACACGGCCATCTCCCGGCTGGACCTCCTCCGCCACACGGCGCCGGAGCTGGAGGCGCAGTGGCTCTCGTTCTCCCGGCAGCCCTGGTGGGATGGGGCTCCCCGGGACGCCCACTTCGAGCGAGGGATCCAAGCCTTTCTGCACTCTCCCCTGGGCGTTCGTCTCCGCCGGGCGGCGCAGCAGGGCGCCTTGGAGCGTGAAGCGCTCTTCTCCCTCAAGGTCCCGGTGGAGCAGTTGCCGGAGTATCTCCCGGCCCTGCGGTCGGAACTCCAACAGGACGCGCGGTGGCAGAGCGGTCCCTGGACCGCGGAACTCAACCGGGAATGGGCCCTTCTCCAGGGCCGGATCGACTGCATCTTCCGCGAGGACGACCGCCACGTCGTCCTCGACTGGAAGACCGATCGCGTCACATCCAAGGACGCCGTCGCGCGAGCCCGCGATTACCTGCCGCAGATGCTTCTTTACACCGAAGCCGGGCGCCGCCTGTGGGGCGGTCCGGTGGAGGCGTTCCTTGTCTTCCTGTGGAGCGGCGCGGTGCTGCGCATCGAGGCGGAGGCCCCGAAGGGTCCCTGATGCCCGGTTACCGTCGGGCCCCTGGGCTCCGGCAGGTCCACCATCATATGCCTGGCCGCCCGGGACACGCCGTGGACAGCGGAGGGTTTGGGGACAACTGGCGACAGCGGTGCTTGACCGGCCTCCCGGACATGCTACCCTTGATCGTTCCTTCTCCCAGGAGGCTCACATGGAACAGAGCAGAGTCCCTCGCGCTTCGGCCACTTCCCCGGATTACCGTCTGACGCTCTTCTCCCTGGTTGGTGATCAGGATCCCAGGGCCATCCTGCGCGACCCCACGTCCCACCTCGAGACGATCCTGGCCGGTGTGAGCGTCGACGAAATGCGTTTCCCGGAGGCTCCCGGGAAGTGGTCGATCCTCCAGGTGCTGGGCCACCTCGTCGATACCGAACTGACCTACGGGTTCCGCGCCCGGCTCATCCTGGCCCAAGACCGGCCTCCGATCGCCGGCTACGATCAGGACGCCTTCGGCGAGCGCCTCCACTACAACGAGATGGATCCGCGGCAACTCCTGGAGACGCTGCGCATGGTGCGGCGGCACAATCTTGCGCTCGCCGATAGGCTCTCCGATGAGGAGTTGGATCGGGAGGGCTTGCACAGCGAGCGCGGCCCGGAAAGCGTCCGCATGATCATCCGCATGATGGCCGGGCATGATCTGGTGCACCGGCGCCAGATCCAGAGGATCAAGGACTCCTTCACCAACCTGGCCTGAGGCGCCGTGGCGCTTGCCATGACTCCGTGGCCGCGACCGGCCACGGTCAGAGTCCAGCTCTAGCTCCAGCTCTAGCTCCAGCCGGCTGGGACCATTGCCCGGCAGAGCCCTTCGAATCCCCCGTGAAGCTCGCGCGGGTCCTGTTCCTCTGCATTGCCCCAGGTCTTCGCCCTTGTTTCCAGCCGCTGGCCACCGTTCGCGATCAAGGTCTTCCTCGGGCGGCCGGGGGCCGGCGCCGGTAAAACAGCCTCCGTTTCCAGGCAATCCAACCGCTATAATGGAGTACTGGCAATCGAACTGCGCATTCCGGCCGCAAGGAGGTTCCATGCTCCGATCTTCACGATCCCCCGGCCTCGCGGCCCGCTCGCTCCTCCCGCGGAGGATCCATCCGATCCGTGTCTTGTGGCAACGGGGACTCTGCGCGCTTGCGTTCGCCCTCTTCCTTTCCAGCCTCGCCGCGTCCCCCGCAAGTTCCTGCCGCTTCTGGGCGTTGATTGGAAACGACTACCCGGAGGATCTTCTCGTGGACCACCTCCAGGAAGGAACCCTGGGCAGCCTCAAGAGCCTGGGAGGGAGCTACCGGGACGGCTGGGGCATCGCCAGCTTTCCCGGGGAGGTCGGCCTGGACTGCCTGCAAGGCCCCCTGATCCGCCGGGGACGGCCCCAGGCAAACTGGGCCTGGGAGACCGAGTATGATCTCTCGGTCGCCGAGCTGGACTGCCTGCGCCCGCGCGCAGCCATGGCACACGTCAGGTCAGGGGGAACCGGGCACTGGGGCCTTCCCGACCCCCATCCCTTCCTGCACGAGCGCTTCATCTTCGTGCACAACGGGGAGCTGCCGGCCGACACCCTGGTTTCGCTGCTGACCGAAGACGAGCTGCACTACCTGCAGTATCACCCGACGGAGTACGTCAACGGGTACATCGACTCCGAGCTCTACCTGATGTACCTGCTCAAGATCGTCCATCAGGGTCAAGGGACCTTGGAGGAGTCGCTGGTTCGCGCGATCAACAACCTCGCCGCGATCACGCAACAGAAGAAGCGGATGAACTTCGCGCTGACTGCGGGCGACACCCTCTACGCGCTGCGCTACGGCAGGGACGATGCCGATGACCCGCTCATGTACTGCCGTGCCGCCAATCTGCCCGGTGGCCGGGCCTCGAGCTGGTACGTCGTCTCGTCCGAGATCGTGGGCTCGTCGTCCTTCGGCTGGGCCTCGATCCCCGAGCGCACCTTCGCGGTCTTTGTCCCCGGAGAGGATCCTCGCTTCACTCCCATCACCGGCATCTCCGCCGCACCGGGCGCGCCCGGCCGATCGGACGAACCGCCGGCGCAGGGGATCGGGCAGGGCCGCGACGGGGGAGCGAGCGTGGTCCCGCTCGGCGCCAACCCGACCACGGGCGCCGCTCGTTTCCGTCTGGATCTCCCCGGCCCGGCCCCGGTTGTCCTGACGGTCATGACGGCCGGCGGCCGGAGAGTCCGGCGGGCCGACCTGGGGTCCCTGCCCGCGGGCGCGCACGAGATCTCCTGGGATGGACTGGATGGCAGCGGGCTGCGAGCTGTCCCGGGGCAGTACTTCTGCACGATCGAGGCGGGAGACCTCCGCAGTGTCCAGCGGGTGACGCTGCTCCACTAGCGCCGGCACCAGCATCGGCGTAAGCGATCCTCCAGGGGAGGCACCGGTCAGGCGGGGCTTGAGTGACAACCCTGCCAGGCGTGGCGCGCGGCGCGCATCAGCATCAGCATCAGCGCTAGCGCTAGCACACCAGCACCAGTACGAGCACGAACACGAGCACTAGCCCTAGCACTAGCACCAGCACCAGTACCAGTATTGGCATCAGCACCGGCACTAGCACTCGACTGATCGGAGCAGCAATGAGGAATCACCGTCAGAGTCGTTTCTGGCATTCACGCCACGCAGTTCTTGCACTCTTCACCCGGTTCCTGGGCGCTGGCCTCCTGGTTGTTCTGGCGTTTGGATGCAGCCCCCGGCCCTCGGTGACCCCATCTCCCCAGAACGCGCCACCGGCAACGCCGGCAGTCCAGGTCCCGCCGTCCACACCGGCGGTCCAGGTTCCACCGTCCACGCCGCAGGTCCCGGTCCCGCCGTCCACGCCGGCAGTCCAGGTTCCGCCGTCCGCGCCGGATGGCGCCGGATCCAACGGAGATCCGGCTCCTCCGGCACAAGGTTCGGCGGCGCACGCGGGGTCGATCGTGCCGCTCAGGGCCGCCGGCGCGAGCAAGACCACAAGCGAGTCGATTCGCGATCTGCGCGATGGGGTGGGGCGCCTGGAGCCGGCGACCCGGCTGGTGGAACCGGCGCTCGGCGAGTGCAGCGGCATGGTCTTGATGGATGGCCTCTTCTTCGCGCACAACGACAGCGGGGACGGTCCCAACGTGTTCGTCGGGTTCTCGCTCGACTTCTCCACCATGGTCAAGCTGCGGCTCGATGGGGCCGGCGCCTATGACTGGGAAGACATCGCCGTCATCGACGGCGAACTCCTGATCGCCGACACGGGCGACAACCTGCGTGTCCGCTCCCCTGTCACTCTCTATCGCGCGCGCTACCTCGAGACCGCGGCGGGCGGCCGCCTCGAGCGAACCGGCACCTATCCGGTTGCCTACCCGGACGGCAAGCACGACGCCGAGGCGCTCTTCGCCCTTGACGGCAAGCCGGTCATCATCTCCAAGGACCGCGGCGAGGGGACCGGCGTCTACACCTTCGACGCCCTCATCGATTCAACCGCGCTCGAGCCGGGCCGCGTCAATGTCGCCCGCCGGATCGGCACGCTGCAGCTTGAGCCGGGAGAGCAGGTCACCGGGGCCGACTTGAGTCCCGACCGCCAGACGGTCGTCCTTTTGACCTACCGGCGCATTCTGCGCTATCCGGTGTCGCGCCTCGACGGCGAACCGGAGGGCGCGACACGGATCTCGCTGCTGCAGTGCGAGGCGATCTGTTTCCAGGGCGACCGCCTCGTCATCGCCAACGAGCAGAGAGAGGTCTACGTGATCGACGACTTCCTGAACCGGCGCCTGGAAGACCTACGTCCGGTGAAGGCGACTGTCACGCCCCGGTGAGCCCCGAATCTTGAGCCTTCGAGCCCGGGATCACGATCCTCGAGCTCACTCCTCTTCAAAGGCATGGCTCGTGAACTTCAGGGTCCTGCTGTTTTCCATCACCGTCCGGACGACCTGATCCGAGGCGCCGCCCGGGAGCCTCGCCTCGATCTCGAGGGTGACCGTGACGTCGGCGCCGACCTGTCCGGCCAGGTGCGCGATGACCTCATCGGCGATGCGGCTGGCGTCGCGTCCCACGCGTGCCGTATCGAGGCGGGCGGCGCCGTGGAATCGCCGAATGACCGGCTTTTTGACTCCGGTCCCGCCTGTCCCTCCACCGACACCGACCCCGTCACCGCCGCCGAGTGCGCCGTCGGCACCACCGCCACTGCCCGCGCCGCCGATCCCACCGCCGCCGCCGACCCCCTCGGCCTCGAGCTGCGGCAACGCCGCCTCCGGCTTCACCAACAGGCCGGGGCCCTCCGCCTCGACGGATATGACCTGCCCGCCCCTGAGTCCGGCGTAGCGGCCGGCCGCCTCATCGTAGCTCTCGGCATACGCGAAGGTGTCCCTCCCCCAGGTCAGCAGGGCGGCACCTTCGCGGATGGCCTGGGCCAGCACCTCGGGCCCCGCGACCCGCGGTAGATAGAGATACCGGGCGAAGTACTCAACGAGCTCTCGCACCGCAACGTGGTCCCCTCGCCAGAGCGGCACCTCATCCAGATGCTTTCGCAGGATCGTCGAGCCAAGGCTGGCGACCAGCAGTTCCGCGCTTCGCAGTTTCTTGGCGGCGCGCACCGCGAGACCGTCGCCGCCGCTGAGCTTGATGGCTTCCCACCGGACCGGCGCGCTGGGCTCGAAGCGGCTCGGGTCGAGCCGATCCCGTCCCTTCGACAGCTCGGGGTTGGGCTGCTCAGGAACCAGCAGCCACATGTACGTCTCCGGCAGCCGCGCCACCACCGTGCTTTCGGCCCCCTGCTTCTGGGCCTCGGCCTGCCGCGCCTGGTGCGGGTCGAGGTTCAGGGTCTCCCGCTCGGCCACGATGGACTTCCAGGCCAGGTACTTCCGGACCGCCTCGTCCAGATCCTGCAGGCGCGCCTTGTCCGCGGCCAGGAAGACGAGCGTGTTGCGGTAGAGACGCGGGGCGCTGCCGCGGGACTCGAGGATCGCCCGGGCGGCGGTCTCCGCCGGGTTCCCGGGCTCCTTCGAGTACGGATGCTCGGCCGGCAACACCACGAGCCGCGCGTCCAGATCGTCGGGAACGTCCGCGCCCGAACGCGGCATGGGGTGAACGCGCGAGAACTCGCCCTTCTTCTTCAGGTCCGCGCGCAGCCGCTCGTCCAGCTCCTGCATGACCTTGTCCGGATCGCGCTTGAGTTGCTCGGCCCGATCCTCGGCCAGCTTCGTCACCGTCGCCTGGGTGGAGTACCAGAACCGCGGCCCGTCCTGGTAGAGATACGTGGCCGCGGCCGCCAGCCGGCGCAACGCATCGCCGAACACCGCGGGCGATTCTCCCGGCATGACGCAGCCGAGCTTCACCCGCCGGTCCTCGATCCCCCGGTGGGCCGCCGCCGCGGTGGGCGCCGAACCCAGGTAGATCGTGCGGGCCACCCGTCGCGTCGCGTGCAACTTGCCCAGGTTCGGCTGCTCGGCGTCGATCCGCAGCGGGAGGGAACCCGAACCGTCCACGTCCTTCTCGATGATGGGCGCCCAGTGGTCGGAGAGATAGCGCGTCAGCTCCGATTGGACGCGGGCATCGTCAATGGGCAAGGTGGAAGGCAGGATCAAGGGATTGCGGTCTCCCTTTTCCCAGAGGCTATGGATCACGGCCGCCATCAGGCGCAGAACTCCGCGGGTACGCTGGAACTTCACCAGGGTCGACCAGTCGGCGTAGAGCCGGTCGAAGATCTCCGGGTGGATCGGATAGGCCGCCTGGATCCGCCTCTCGTAATCGCCGCCCTTGCACTCGGTGGGAAACTCCGCGCTCTGGGCCCGGTACAGATCGGCGAAGGCGCGCGCGGTCACGTCCCGTTGCTTGTACAGGTTGCCGGGGATGGGCTCGAAGAGCCGCCGCCGCACGATCTCGAAGCCCTCTTCCGCGGTGGCCGGACGCCAGGAAGACTCGATGCGCCCGACGACGTTGCGCAGCCGGTCCAACGCCTCGCGGCCGCGGATCCCGCCCACCTCCGCGTCGTCGGCCTGCGTGTGCGGCGAACCCTGGGTGTCCGAGGCCGGCAGCGAGATCACGAGCAGACAGTCGCCGGCGAGCTTGGCCGACTCGGTCAGCGCCTGGGCAAAGGTGAACTGCGTCTCGAAGCTGCCGCCGGGCAGATCGCTGTGGTCGTGGAGCTGGCGCGCATAGGCGACCCACTCGTCCACCAGGATCAGGCAGGGGCCATGCTCCCGGAACAGCTCGCGCAGCACGTCGCCCGGGTTGGTCGCCCTCTCGTCATCGGCCTGGATGCGGGCGAATGCTTTCTTCCCGCCCAGTTGCCAGGCCAGCTCGCCCCAGAGGGTGCGCACCACGGTCCCGTCGGGCTTGGTGACGGGATTTCCCGGCGAGATCTTGTTGCCGACCAACACGACGCGGCGGGTCTTGGGGAGTTCCTTCACTCCCGCTTCAGCCAACACCGCGTCCGCCCCCGCGAGGTCTCCGGGCGCCACGCCAGAGAAGAGGTGGTAGAGCGCCAGCATGGAGTGCGTCTTGCCGCCGCCGAAGTTGGTCTGGAGCTGCACCACCGGATCGCCGCCTTTGCCCGAGAGGCGCTCGACGCCGCCGACGAGCAGCCGCTGCAGGCTCTCCGTCAGGAAGGTGCGGCGGAAGAACTCCCGGGGATGGCGGTACTCATCCGTCCCCTCGCCCAGGTGCACCTGCCAGAGGTCGGCGGCGAACTCCGCCTGCTGGTAGCGGCCGCTCGCCACGTCCGCGTGCGGGGTGACGACCTCGCGCCAGGGCTTGAGCGCGCCGGAGGCCGCCGCCTCGATCAACGAGCCGCCCGCCTTGCGCTTCTCGCCCCGGACCTGCTCGTCGAAGATCTGCCGGCGCAGCTCCATCTTCGACCGGCTGACCTCATCGGCCTCGGTCGCCGACACCGCCGTGAGCAGCCGCGCGATCGAATCGAGCGCCCGGTCGGCATCGTCGCTGGAGATGGGCCGCTGATGCGCCCACGCGTTACGCCAGTCGCGCAACTCCTGCACCAGCGTCCGCTCCGCCCGGCCCAGGGTACGCCCGAAGACGGTGTTCCAGGTTTCCCACATCAGCTTGAGCAGACCGGCCGCGTCCCACTGCGCGATCGGCTTCTGCCCGAGGATCGGGTCGTCGGAGAAGCGCCGGACAGAGTCCATCCGCACGGTGCCTGCCTGGACAGCCTGCAACACCTCGCGCTCGACGTAGGGAGCGAGGCCGGCGCGGAGGAGGTCCAGAGCCTTGCCGACGCGGTCCTGATTGCTGATGGACATGGACTACTCCTTCCGTTGCATGGGCAGGTCCGGTTTCCGGTGACGAGAATAATCGAGAAGTCGAGCTGGTTGATCTTGTTCTGCCGGAGGATTACCCGGAACACGCTTCCGCCATCGCCGGTCAGCTCGAGATCTTGCTCGTCATGACCACGTTTCGGGCGTAACTGCACCCGGCTGCGCCAGTTCGGCGGCAGCGGCTTTCCGTGGCGCCCGGCGAGGTCGACGACCTCGTCCGGACCTTAAGGAAAATCAGCAGCCGGTCTCCGACATCGCTTCTTTGTGGCGGAGGCCATCCTATCGGGGGGCCACGTCTGGCCTCCAGACCTGGCCGTGGCCCGGGTTCGTGGGAGTGCGGCCGACGAACTCATCGCGGCGACAAGCGTAGTCCACGCTGTCCCACTCCTCACTCGTGACAGGGTCATGCGACGCTCCAAGATCGTGCCGCTGGCGCGCTGACGCCGTGAAGCCAGCGAGTGCGGTTACTCGAGGTCGAGCCGGGCTGTTCGAGGCTGGTCGGATCCAGCTCGATGAGGAGATGGTGATGGCGTCGGCGCGTGGGCTGCCAGTCGGTCCGCGAGAGAGCGAGCGAGCCTGCCTTGGCGTGGCTCAGCCGAAGAGATCATCCCGCGCATGGGTCATCAGGGCGATGGCCGCCGGGTTGCGGAAGCGGCGCTGCACGGAGACGATGTAGAGCTGCTCCTGCACGCCCTCGGGTTTCCCCACGCGCGCCACCCCGTGCTGGAGCCGGACGTCGTGCTCCACCACGGAGGGAACCGCGAAGATGCCGCTTCCACTGCGGCCGAACACCATGACGAGCGCGCTGTCGTCGAAGGTGCCGACCACGCGGGGCTGGATGCCGTGGCGGTCGAACCACTGCTCCAGCGCGCGCCGCAGTCCGGTCGAGCGCCCCGGCATGATGAACGGGGCTCCATCCAGGCTCTGCGGAAAACGCCGCCGGTAACGCCGGGCCAGGTCGGGGGCGGCCATCAGTATCACGTCCGACTCGCCCAGCAGGCGGCTGAAGAGCCGCATCCCTTCATGGGGACCGGGGGGCGAGTCCAGGATCAGGATGTCGAGATCATGCGCCACCAGGGCCAGGAGCAGGTTCTCCGGGCTGTCCTCGCGGACGAACACGTGGATCCTCCCCGGCGGCGTCATCAGGGGAAGGATCAAGCGGTGCGCGACCGACTTGGTGACGACGTCGGCCAGGCCGATCGTGAGGCGCTGCGGGCGGTCTCCGGGGCGGCTGCGGACGGTGTCCAGCAACTCCTGCCCCAGCGTGAAGATCTCATCGGCGAAGGGCAGGACCACCGTGCCCAGTTCGGTCAGCTGCAGCCGCCGGCCAAGCCTCTCGAACAGGGGCCCGCCCAGGGAGGTCTCCAGCTTGCGGATCTGGCCACTCAGGGTAGGTTGCGCCAATCGCAGCCGCTCGGCCGCCTTGGCGACACTTCCTTCCCGCGCCACTACCCAGAAGTAGAGGAGGTGGTCGTAGTTCAACCGGTCCACGGTCGGCAGTCTAGCGTGTTGAAGCGCATGGTTCCAGTTCCGCGAACGCGTCCAGACAGGGTCGCCCGGAGTTCCATCCAAAAAACCGATCGATACGTCCCTAATTACCTAATTGTCCGAAGTTTCCGGCCATCCGACAATATGACTGTCGCGCCGGAAAGCAGTCCCGGCGGAAGCAACCCTGGAATCAGCTCGATCGACGACCCGCATACCGGTTCCGGCGCGACCACCGCACGGCGTAGCCAAGGCTGCATCACCTGGAAGAAGGCCCCAGGGGCATGCCTGGATCACGCACGGTTTCGAGACGCCGTCCAGGGCGGCGGACTCGCGTTTATGGCCTGGACAGGAGAGATCACCATGAGCCAGCGAATCGTACTGACCGAAAGCGATGCCTCCAGGCTGCGCGCCCTGACGGCGGACCTCAGCGAGTATCGGGGAGTCGACCGGGCGACCGTCAGGCAACTGCGTGACAACCTGGAAGAGGCCGAGATCGTGCCGGCGCATCTGCTCGAGCCAGACAGGGTCGCGATGCAGAGCCGCGTCGTGGTTCGGGTTGAGAGCTCGGACCAGGAGTCGACCTTCACCTTGGTCTACCCCGAAGAGGCCGACTTCCGGACCGGCCTCGTCTCCGTGATCGCTCCCATCGGCGCCGCCGTGGTCGGCCGGCGGGAGGGAGACGTCATCCTGTGGCAGGGCGTGAGCGGCAACCTCAAACTGCGCGTCCGAAAGGTGCTCTCGCAGGCCCCGGTGACGGTGGGCTGATTCGGCGTGGTCGGCGGCTGGCCGGACGCGCCGGGTCGCAATCTGGGACAACCGGGCCGGCGGCGAGTGTCGCGGGAACCCGGCAAGGGGAGTCGCTCCGGAGCGACTCCCCCCACTTTTTGCTCCAGGCGGCAGGTGCCGGGGCGCCGGGGGCGAGTGCGGGCGCCCCGCCGCCTCGACCCTTTCCTCGCCGCCCGGAGTCTACGGTCGAATCACGATGAAGCTCTTCGGCTCAGCGCCGCCGGGAACGGGTCTCTTCCTTGATCCTCTGGATGTGACCCCGCCCCAGACCCTTCACCTCGCAGCCCAGTTCGAAGTATCGGCGGATCTTCTCGTCTTCCAGGATCCCGAAGCAGTCGACGATGGCGATCGGTTTGCCGGCCCAGGCCACCACGTCGTCCGGCCGCAGCGCGAGGTAGGGTTCGTGCGGGACCGCGAGGATCATCGCCTCCGCCCCGCGCACGGCGTCGGGCAGGTCCTTCAGGACGCGCAGGTTGGTCAAGTGCTCCTGATTGCGGAAGAACCGTGACCAGGAGTGCCCGGGCGCCGGGTAGGTCTCCTGTTTCTCGAACTCGTACCAGTGGTCGACGTAGGGGTCGTGCACGCGCATGTCGGCTCCCATTTCGGTGAGCTTGCGGACGACGATTTCCGAGCCGCTGTAGCGGGTGTCCCCCACGTCCTGCCGGTAGCTGGCTCCGCAGATCAGGACCTCGGCCCCCGCGATATAGCGCCCCATGTTGCGCAGCGCGTCCCTGGTCAGGGTGGCGACGTGCAGGCCGCGGGTGTCGTTGATGTCGATCGCGGCGGTGCTCAGCCGGAACACCTGATCTCCATCCTCGAACCCGAGGATGTGCTTGTAGGCCCAGTAACCCAACCCTCCGTCCTTGGGAAGGCAATAGCCGCCGATGCCGGGGCCGGGGAAGATCATGTTGCTGTGGGTGGGACGCTTCTTGATCGCGGCGATGACCTTCAGGAGATCGACCCCGTTGCGTTCCGCGAACAGGCTCCACTCGTTGAGGAAGGCCAGGATGGTCGCCCGATAGGAGTTCTCGACGATCTTGGTGGTTTCCGATTCGATCGGACGGTCCATCACGGTGAGTTCGAACTGCTCGGTGTTGATCACCTTCCGCAGGAACTGCTCCACCCGCGTACGGGCCGGCTGGTCGCAGCCGCTGCACACCCGCCAGAAGTCGCGAATGCTGGAGACGTACTCCCGGCCGGGCATGACCCGCTCGAAGCTGTGCGCGAGCAGCGGGGTGCCCTTGAGACCACGGGCGGCGAAGGCCTTCTTGAGGATCGGCCAGGCGACGAACTCCGTGGTCCCGGGCGCCACCGTCGTCTCGATCAGGACCAGGCACTTCTCGGGGATGCGCTCGCCGATCGTCTTCAACGTGGCCTCCAGCGCGGCCATGTCGGTCTCGCCGGTTCGCATGTTCCCCAGATCCTGTTTGGCGTAGTCGCACTGCACGTCCACGACCACGCAGTCGGCGAGCTTGAGGCAGTCGCTGTTGTAGGTCGCGGTCAGCGTCTTCTTCTCCAGGACGCAGCGCGCGATCATGGGGTCGACTTCAGGGTCTTCGGCCTTGACCGGGGAGACACCGCGGTTGAGGAGCGGCGTTTTCCAGTAGCTGCGGGCGCTGGGGCGCTGGCAGCCGATGACGAACTCGGTCGAACGGCCCTTCGCGTCGGTCGAGTCGGCCACGATGGCGGCCATGACCGCCCCGACGAAGCCCAGGCCCATCACGACGACGACCTCCTGGCCGTTGCGGCGTGCCTCCGCCGCCAGGGCCTCCAGGCGCTGGTACTCCGCCGCGTAGTCCTCCCGGGCCGGAAGCGGAAACTTGTCCCCACCGGGACTGATGGAATACTCGTTCATGGTTGATCCTTCCTCTGCGCCGGACTCAGGCGGCGACCCAGGCTGTCGTGGCAAGGCCGTGGCGCCGGGGCGCTCCGGGAGGCGGCCTCGCATCAGGATGCTCCTGAGCATAGTATCGGCGCGCCGGAGTGCGAGCCCAATTCCGATCCGGTTGGGAACAGCCAGGGGCCGACGCTTCGAAAGCAGCCGGGCCGGCGGATCACCGGCTGACCCGGCAGATGGCTCGCGCCATGCCATCCTTTCTCGAAGGCCTCCAGGGCGAGGAGCATGCCCCGGTCGGTTCCGCTGGGACCAGCACTTGAGGCCTCCCACGTGGTCGAAGTCCCCGTGCGTGAGCACGATGGCCGATGGGGGAACTGTCCTTGCGGAATCGCTCCCGCGCTGCCTTGGCGGATGGCACGTGGCAGCGCGGGAGCGACAGCAAACTGCGGCAGAAAGCACCGGCGCAACCCCGGAGCCGCGCCGGTGCGGTACCGTCATCGGGCCGGGATTCTACGGTCGTAGCACGATGAAGCTCTTCCGCACGGTCTTTCCGTCGATCTGCGCGCGGAGGATGTAGAAGCCGGAAGCGGCGCGGTCGCCGGAATCCGTCTGGCCGTCCCACCGCAGAGTTCGGATACCGCCAGGAAGGGAGCCGGAGAAGAGCCTCCGAACCGCGCGGCCAGAGGCGTCGATGACACAGACTTCCGCCTGGCCTCCGGCCCTGGAGCCGATGGCGATGGGAGCGTTCTTGATGTACGGGTTGGGGAACTGCACGGCGACGCCCTTGACGCCGAGGTCGGCCAGAGACAGCCCTACCACGGTGCAGGGGTTCGGGTCGCAGTCACCGGACATCCACTCCCCTCCCTCACCGTCACACTCGGATTCCGTGGCCATCACGCACAGTCCATCGATACAGCACGCGCCGCTCGGAGGCCCGCACGGGTTGGGTTCGCACGGCGCGGGCAACCAGGTGCCGTCCTGCAGGTAGCAGTCGTACTCCGTCATCAGGAGGCACGTGTCCAGCAGACAGCACGCGCCGCCTTCCTCCCCCGTTCCATCGCAATACACATCATCACACTCTTCACTTCCGAGCGCGACCAGGCACTCGTAGTCGATGGGCTGGACGGGAGTAAAGCGGATCACCACGGTTCTTTCCTGGAGCGGACCCAGGGAATACTGCCCTCCTCCCGAGATGATGGAAAATCCCTCGCAATCCGCGGAGATAACGCCCGTCAAGGTGCCCCCGCCGATGTTGCGCACTACAAAGCTGGAATCGGCCGATGCTCCGATCATCACCTCCTCAAACTCGATGTACTCAGGAACGACCTGGCAGGCCGGACATGGGTTCGGCTGGCAGGGTACGTTGTTGCCGATCCAGGTGTCATAGCAGTCCTCGGGCCGAGACATGAAGCAACCGCCGTCGGATTCACAGCAGGCGCCGTACTCATAGCTCTCCCCGTCGCAGTCCACCCCGTCGCACGCCATGTTCCCGAGGTCGATCTGGCAGTTGTGGAATCCTTCGTCGAGTGGTCGGTACCTCACGGTGACGGAGTGCTGCTGGTTCTGCTGCAAGGTGAAGGGTCCACCCCCCGCCACGATCTCGAAATGAGCGCAACCCTCCGCATCCTCCGCGACGAATCCGGAAAGAGGCGCGCACCCGGGATTGTATACAAGAAATGCCTCGTCGCGATAGGCCCCGACCTGCACCTCGCCGAAGCTGAGAGAGCCAGGATTCACGGCGCACACCGGATCGCACGGGCATGGCGAGCAGGAGGCACCTTCGTACCAGTCACCCCAGAGGCAGCTCTCTTCCGACAGGAGCTGGCACGTGCCGTCCTCGAGACAGCATGCTCCCGGTAGAGGTTCGGTCGTGACCACGATGCGAAAGCCATTGACGCGGCATACGGTGTCCTGGGTATCGGTGGGGAAGCGGCGCACGGCGACCCGGAAGTGATTGACGTCGTATTCGCTCCAACTCGAGCGCAAGTTCGTGATGTTCCAGTCGTACCACTCGCATTCCCCGCTGTTGCCCTGATACCAGACGTAGTAGCCGGAGTAGGTCTCGGGAATGACGTTCACCCCTGAACTGACGCGCATCCTGATGTTGCAGTGGCTGGTATTCCGGTCATACCTTGCGTAGACCCCCACGACGACGCTGGTCACGCGTTGGCCTTCCGGAATCGTGAAAGGATCGAAGTCGTTGGCCTGCAGGTAAATCTCCGAGTTGCGGTATGCGTTGCCGGCGCAGCAGCCGGTCTGGTCGCAATAGGAGGGGCCACCCAACGCATAGGATTCGTTTTCCCAGTCGCTGACCGGAGGCACCTCGATCGCATACTTCGTCAACGCGTGTGCGTTGGCGGCCGCCGATGCGCACAGCACGGCCGCGGTGGCGCAGCGGGCCACCCTCGCGAGCAGCCGTGTCGTGGTCGCGTGAAAGCGTCGCGAGACGCAGGCGTCCGCATGATTCCCGACGTTCATGAACCCCTCCTCGTGGTTCCATTCGAGCCGAACCCGAAGAGCTCCCAGGCTTCCCGGCCAATGCCCTCGGGTCCCACGCGACACCTTTCCCCCCCGCGTCGCGTTGCAGGGGGAGTGGCCGGGCACAGGTCTCGAACCGCAGTTCAATGCCTCACGTGTAGGCGGGCCCGGCCCGGCTGCTCCGACACTGAACGCGCAATCCGGGCTCGAGACCAGAACGACTTTCTTCCGTAGCCGGCAATCAGGAACGGATCTCATACGGCCCCCAGGCGATCACTATCCACCCGCTGCGTCATCCTTCGAAGGGGCAGGGCAAGCG
This sequence comes from Candidatus Eiseniibacteriota bacterium, assembly GCA_029569475.1. The sequence goes on from JAKQSZ010000030.1 coordinate 29,980, forward strand.
CGTACCGGGACTACAGCCCGATCAGCCGGTGTGACGGACGAGCGAGGCGCGCGCGTTCTCATCGCTTGAGGCAGAATGTTAGAATTGTCCGAGAAGGGAGCACCCCTATCGACATGGCCAGCCAGGCGAGGTGCGGCTCCGCCGCCGGGGATCCAACCGCAGTCTCTCCAGGGAGGCGCTCCATGCGATTTCACTGCACCAGCACGTGGTTGGCTCGCGCGCTCTGGCTGTTCGCCCTGATCAGCTTTGGCTGCGGGGAGAAGGACAGCGGGCCGGTCACGGGTCCGCCTGAGGTCGGCCCGCCTGAGGTCGATCCTCCCGGTGGTGATCCTCCCGACGTGGTCGACGGCGGCTGGTGGGACGGTTTCGGACAGGACAACGCCCCCGATGGAGTGGTGCGGCATCTCGCCGCTCTTCGGGACAGGCTCGTGATCGCCGGCGACT
>JAKQSZ010000035.1 GCA_029569475.1 Candidatus Eiseniibacteriota bacterium
GCCCTCTGACGCCGCGGCTGGCCGCCAGCTACGCGCGGGCCGATCGCAAACCCCATCGCGAGTTCGGCATCGATGCCGAGCGGATCGGCTTGCACGGCCGGCTGGGCTTCGGCACGCCCGGCCGGGGAGGGCTCCTCAGCAGCTTCGAGTTGTGGGGCGATTGGCGCCACGACCTCATGCTGGAGAGGACCTACGGGGCCGCCGGCGGGATCGACTTCCGCCAAGGCCCGCACGGTCTGATGGCCGGGATCGAGTACAACGAGCGCCGTCCCACCTTCCGTTCCACCTCGCTCTTCGCCTCCTTCGGGGCCCGTCCGGTCCGGCAGCTCCGCGGGCACGCCGGGCTCGACCTGTTCGCCGGGCTGCGCGCCGATGTGGTGGCCGACCTGATCACCTTTTCCGGCGATGAGGACGAAAAAGGCGGACAGGTGCTGCTGAGCGGACACGGTTTGAGCGTGGGCTACCGCATGCACGACGGCTATGGCGGGGACCTGGAAGGGTTCATCCTCAACGGTCACCGGGACCTGACCGATCGCCTCGCCCTGGACGCGAGCATCAACGTCAGCCAGTACCGCTATGGAGAAGAGGCCGGCGTCGACGCGCTCATCGTGGATGATGACGAGCAGTCGGGAGTCCTCGCGGCGACCTGGCGGCTGCGCGACAACCTGAACCTCGTGGGCCAGGTGGAAGGACTGATCAACTCGCGCTACGACCACGACGTTCGGGGCTTGGGAAGCGTCCAGTGGCGCTTCCGCAGCGTGCTCTAGGGAGGAGGAAGGGGAGATGCGACACACAAGACTGCTGCTGGCCGCCCTGGTGATCGCGGGCGCCGCCGTTTCCTCGGTCCTGGTGCAGAGCGCTCCGTCGCGGGACTTCCCGCACGGCGTGCATGTCGAGGCCGGGCTCGAGTGCGCCCAGTGCCACGGGGACATTGCCCAGAGCGAGAACCTGCGGGAGCACTACCTGCCCAAGGTGGAGGCCTGCGTCGACTGCCATGAAAGGGCCGATCTGGAGCGATGGGGCTACGCCTCCATCGAGGGGGACCGGCCGCGCTTTCCGGACTTCTCGCACAAGGCCCACATCAGCGAGACGCTGACCTGCGAAGGCTGCCACGGAGCCCTTTGGAAGCCCGAGATGGTCGAGGCCGAAACCGGCCACCCGGCCCACGGGCTCTGCATGACCTGCCACAACGGGGTCGATCAGGAAGCGGAGTGCGTGGACTGCCACGCCGACCTGCGGGAGGGCAAGCGCCTCTCCGGCTCGCAAGCGGAGATGAACATTCCCAAGCCGATGGACCATCATCCGAGATTCCTGCACGACCACCAGTTCGCCAGCCGTTTGGATGGCAATCAGTGCCGGGAGTGCCACACCCAGGATCTCTTCTGCGCGGAGTGTCACATGGGCACGAACGTGGAGGTGCTGGTGCACGAGCGCAACTGGCTCGTGACTCATGCCCTGTCCGCCCGCAAGAACCTCATGGACTGCCAGTCCTGTCACGACCTGGCGGAGGACTGCTCCGAGTGCCATGCCGAGCATGGGCTTCGGCCGGCTGACCACAGCCTGCCGAACTGGCGTTCCGGCCGTCACGCCATGGAAGCCCGGCGGGACATCGCGCTGTGCGCCTCCTGTCACGACCGTGACTATGCCTCCTGCGCCGCGTGCCATCGGGACACCGGCCGTCGGGGGGATCAGCCGGGGCGCAACATCCACCCGTCCGGGTATGCTGGGGATGCCGGCTACGGCGAGTGGCATGTGAACCCGGCGTCGGCCTGCTTCGATTGTCACAGCGCAGGCGTACGTCAAGCGGGCCAGGGATTCTGCGGCTACTGCCACGGACCCGTGGCCGAAGACTAAACGGATCCTAGGCATCCGATCTCGAGCGACGCCCCCGGGCTGGTAGCCGGGGGCGTTTCCGCAGGATGAATGGGGCGCGAGGGGAGGTAGGCCCATGAAATCGGTCTCAAGCATCACCGCCGCGGTACGCGACTACTTCACCGGTACCATGAAACACCCTGTCGGATTCCTGGGCATCAACCTCACCAGCTTCGCGGGCGTGCTCCTGGTGATCCTGCTCGTGCTTGAAAGCACCGGGGGGGCTGCGAATCCATACATCGGCATCGTGACCTTCATGATCCTCCCGGCGCTCTTTGTCGCTGGACTCCTGCTCATGCCGCTCGGCCACTATCTGGCCAGGAAACGCCAGGCGCGCGGCCAGTCGGACGCGGCTCTCTTTCCCATCCTGGACCTCAATCGCGGCCAGACCCGCAATCGCTTCGTGATCTTTCTCATCGTCACCCTGGTGAATGTCTCGCTGCTGGCGGTGGCGACCTATCACGGCATCGAGTTCATGGACTCGGTGGAGTTCTGCGGCGAGACCTGCCACGAGGTCATGCACCCCGAGCTCACGGCCTATCTGAACTCGCCGCACTCCCGCGTTCGCTGCGTCGACTGCCACATCGGTCCCGGAGCCTCCTGGTTCGTGAAAAGCAAGCTCAGCGGCACCCGTCAGGTCTTCGCGGCGATGCTGAAGACCTATCCACGCCCGATCCCAACGCCGGTGCACAACCTGCGTCCCGCCCGCGAGACCTGCGAGCAGTGCCATTGGCCGCAGAAGTTCCACGGCAACAAGCTCGTGGTCAAGACCCACTTCCAGGACGACGAGGCCAACACGCCGATGAAGTCCGTGCTCGCCCTGCGTATCGGCGGAGGCCAGGATCTCCCGTCCGGTGAAGCTTCGATCCACTGGCACATCAACAACAGGGTCGAGTACCTATCCGACGAGAATCGGGAGCAGATGTACTGGGTGCTCGCGGAGCGACCCGATGGAACCGTCCGCGAATACTTCCGGCCGGGGCTGGCGGCGGCCGATCCGCCCACCTTCGCATCCCTGCCCGACAGCCTGAAGCATCACCCGAAACGGGAGATGGACTGCGTCGATTGCCACAACCGGCCGACCCACATCTACAAGCCCGCCCTGATGGCGCTGGACGAGGCGATGACACTGGGGCGCGTGCCGGCCGATCTCCCCTACCTCCACCGGGAGGCCATGGCCGCGCTGCAGGAGTCCTATCCGGACAAGGAAACGGGGCTGGCGCGGATCCGCGAGAGGCTGGGGTCGTTCTATCGCACGGAGTATCCTGATCTGGCCCGGGAGCGCGCGGCTGACGTCGAGGCGGCGGTGAACGGCGTCTCCCGCGTGTACGCCGACAACGTGTTCCCGGCCATGAACATCTCCTGGGACACGTATCCCAATCACATCGGACACCAGTACTTTCCGGGTTGTTTCCGTTGCCACGATGACGAAATGGCCACCGCGGAAGGGGAGACCATCGCCCAGGATTGCGCCTCTTGTCACAGCCTGCTGGCGATGGAGGAGGAGAACCCGGAGATCCTGCAGGATCTCTTCCCGGAGGACTAACCTCAACGAGACAGAGATCCACGGCGCTAAGCACCCGAACCTCGCGCGACAGCTGTTCGTGCCTGGGTGCCCCGACCCCGTTGAACCAGGGTTGGCGACGGATCGACCCGTCGCGGAGGTCTGGGGCGCGGCAGAAGAACCGGCATCCACCAAAGACGTCCATGAGCTTTCCGTCCGGGGTCCAATGGCAGGCTTCGTGGACAGCGCCTTCGGAACGGACCTCGACGGAAGCCTCTCAAAGCGCCAGTGGCGGGTCATCTTCGACCGCGAGTTGCCCAAACCATCGCGAGCTACCGCGACACGTTCGAGCTCTTGCTGCGCTACACCGAACAAAGCGCTGGACGGACACCTTCAGCGCTGACGCTCGATGACCTCGACGCGCCCCGGGTTCTCGCGTTTCTTGACCACCTCGAGAGCGATCGCCGTAACTGCCCACGTACCCGGAACCTCCGCCTCACCGCCATTCGCTCGTTCATGCGCTACGCGTCGGTTCGCGACCCGACTGCGCTCCCGATAGCCCAGCGCGTCCTGGCCATCCCCACGAAACGATTCGACCGGCCCGTCCTCGGGTTTCTTTCACGCCAGGAAGTCGCGGCCCTGCTCGACGCCCCTGACCGCACTACGTGGAGTGGTCAGCGCGACGCGGTGATGCTGGCCACGCTCTACAACTCCGGCGCCCGAGTCTCCGAGATTACGGGACTGGGCGTCGCCGACGTGCTCGTCGATCGTTCGTTTTCCCTGCACCTACACGGCAAAGGGCGCAAAGAGCCGTTCGGGGCCGGCAAGGGGAGATCAGGAAGCCGTAGTGCTCGGCGAACTCGCGATAGCTGCGGCTTACCTCCGGATCGTGGAGTGCGGCCTTGCTGATGGCCGCCCGAAGATTGTCCAGCACGACCCGGCTGGGCACGCCTCCGAAGGCTTCGAAGGCCAGCCGGTGGCACCGCAGCCAGGTCGCCGCTGATTGATCGAAGACGAAGCGCACGAACTGGTGCCGGCTGTGCGAGAGCGTCATGACGAAGAACCAGGCCTTGCGCATCCGGCTGGTGGCGGGATCCTTCATCAACCCGGCATAGCCGAAGTCAACCTGGGCCTCCTCGCCCGGGAGCGTCTCCACCCGGCAGTAGCCTTCGGGAGTCCGGTCCTCCAGGTGGACCACGAAACGGTATAGTGAGGAGTAGCTGCCGCGGTACCCGAAGGGCCGGAGCAGGTTCACCATCGCCTTCATCTCCACCCCGTCTTTCCGTAGCCGCTCAATCTGTTCCTTCCAGGGGGCGGCCTTGAAGGTCGCTTCGGGAAACGGGCTCTTCGGCTCCGACTCGACCAGGTACCGGTTGAGCTCCTCGATCGGGGGCAACTCGCCCTGCATCCACCCTTGACGCTGGGCCATGGCCCGATATCGTTGGACCGTCTTGCGCGCCACCGCGAGATCCCGGGCCACCGCTCGGACACCCTCGCCGACGCGCAGGCGGCGGATCAGTTCCCGTACATCCAGGCTCATCAGTCTCCTCCCTGCCATCGGCTCCCTCCTCTGGTTGTGGAAGACCCGAGAAGGGTAGTTGGAGGTGGGGAGGAACTGCGATCGGCCTCTCTCGGCAAGCCACCCCTTCCTTCGCCGCCCCGGAATCCAAGTCCTCCGGAGCAAGGTGGCTCCCACTCGCGAAATCAGGTGGCTACCTATCGGGCGAAAACGCCTGGCCACCTATCCCCCGAAAACGACTGGCTCCCTATCCGCGAAATCAGTGGCTGCCTTACGGGCGAAAACTGACACACCCGGGCCCGGCCGAACTCCAGTTCCTGAACGGCGAAGCGGTAGAGCGTTGCGTAGGGAATGAACACTCCCTGACGGTTCAGGAGCTTGCGGATCTTCGTCAGGCGGACTCGGTTGCTCAAATGCTGTTCGATGAAGGCGCGATGGGTACGGCACAGGACCCAGGACTCCCCGGGCGGACGGCCGGGGACGTCCCGGAAGGCGGCCATGACCGCGACGACGATCTCGTCGGTCAGGGCGGCCGGGTCCTGACCGACCGCGAGGCCGTGCTCCTGGCCGACCCTCACGTAACGCCGTACGGTCTTCGGATCCACGCCCAGAAAGCCAGCGATGGTCTTGATCGCCATGCCGTCTATCCAGAGTCGCAGCAGTTCCTTGGTCTCCAGCATCGTGACTTCCCTGTAGGCCATCCCGGCACCCCCCTGACCGGCCACCATGGCCGGCCGAAGAAGTGTCGCAGGTCCGGATCACGTCTGGAGCAGGGGGGCATGGTTCTGAAAAACCTGCCGCCCAGAGGGGGGCATGGTTCTGAAAAACCCGCCCCCAAAGGGGGGAAAGGTTCTGAAAAACTCGGGAGCAAAGGGTCCCTAGGTTAGATTATGGAAACCGACAGTGTCGGCACTCCGGTACCTAGACCTCTTGGCCCAGCTCCCGGAAGAGGAGCTTTGGCTTGCCGGCCAGAAGAGTCCCCGGACAAGGAAGGCGTACCGGGAGGACGTCCATCACTTCATCCGCTCACTCCATCTCCAGGACCGGGAAGACCTCCGAAAGGTCGACCGCGGCGCGGTGCTCGCCTGGCTCCGGGTCATGGAGGACGAAGGGGCGAAGCCCTCGACCATCCGAAGGCGGCTCTCAGCACTCTCAAGTCTCTTCACGCACCTGGTTCACGTCCGGGTGGCAGATACCAACCCGACCCGGGAGGTCCGCCGGCCGAACATAAACCGGAAGCACGGCTCGACCGCCGCCTTCGACACCAAGGAGGCCCGGGCGATTCTCGACGCCCCGGACCCGGAGACTCTTGAGGGTCTCCGGGACCGCGCGATTCTCTCTGTGGGCTTCCAGGTCGGCGCCGGCGCGCGGAGATTGCCTCGATGACGGTCTCGGCTCTTCACGTGAACCGGGGTTACGAGTCCCTTCGGTTCGTCCGCAAGGGCGGAGAGCTCCGCGCGCTCGCTGTGAACCCGCAGACGGCCCAGCGCATCCGAGCCTACGTGGAGACCGCAGGCCACATGGAAGACCGCGAAGGCCCCTCTTTCGCCCCGTGCGGCCGAATCAGAAGGCCCAGGACTCCCGGCGCTTCCTTGACCCGGACGCCGTCGACCGGGTCCTTCGAAAGTACGCAAGGAAGGCCCTCGGAGCAGCTCGGGGCTACTCAGCGCACTCGATGAGAGCCACCTTCATCACGACAGCGCTGGAGAACGGCGCGAACCTAGAAGACGTGCAGGAGGCCGTTGGGCACGCAGACCCGTCGACAACGAAGCTCTACGACCGCCGCGGCTACAACCCAGAGAAGGCCGCGTCCTTCTTCGCTAACTATTGACGAGACAGCGCGTCCAGAGGTCTTCCCCAGCAACCCTCTCGTCTGTCGACCGCTCGTCAGCGACGCCGCGCATCGTGTCTCAACTTGCAGCCACTCCCGTTCCAACCTACAATGCTCCGAGGCTATCAAGGCGGCCCATTTCGTGCTACTCGAGGGGGCATGACGGAACATTTGGACAGCGGAGCCGCGGCATTTCTCCCGGCAGATGAGCCACCGAGCTCGTCCCCTGCGTCGTCCTCTCGAGGAAGAGCTAAGGGGCTCGAGGCGTTTGTCCCCAAGAAGCTCCCGGCTTTCGACAATGCCCAAACTGCTCTTCCTCGAATAGCGAAGGACCCCAAACTAACCCAGCTTATTGAGAAGGCAGTCCAAGAAGTCCCAACACATCACAACCTCCGACTCCTCGACGCTCGCGCGCCATGGCACCTTGCGCCGAAGAGCGTCCACTTGGTTCTAACCTCCCCTCCTTACTGGACTCTCAAGGAGTACCGCAACACCGAAGGTCAGCTCGGCCACGTTGTCGACTACGACGACTTCCTGCAGGAACTGGACCTGGTCTGGCGGAACTGCTTCGACGCGCTTCTCCCCGGAGGCAGGCTCATTTGTGTTGTGGGAGACGTCTGCCTTTCTCGAAGGAAAAACAACGGTCGTCACACCGTCGTTCCTCTTCACTCCTCGATTCAAGAGCACTGCCGAGCCATTGGGTTCGACAATCTGGCTCCCATCATCTGGCACAAGATTGCCAACGCAAGCTACGAGGTCGAAAACGGCTCCAGCTTTCTCGGCAAGCCCTACGAACCGAATGCCGTCATCAAGAACGACATCGAGTTCATTCTCATGCTTCGCAAGCCAGGAGGATACCGGACCCCCTCCCTCGCAGAGCGCATCCTCAGCGTCATCAGCACTGAGAACTATCAGAAATGGTTCCAACAGGTCTGGATGGGACTCACGGGAGCCTCGACCCGCAACCATCCGGCACCCTACCCCCTCGAGCTCGCAGAACGGCTCATTCGGATGTTCAGTTTTGTGGGTGACACCGTCCTCGACCCCTTCATGGGCACGGGCACCACTAACGTTGCTGCCGCCAAGTGGGGCCGCAACAGCATAGGCATCGAGATTGACCCACAGTACTTTGACCATGCCCATCGCCGCATTGGACAGGAAGTTTCTCAGTTCTTCAGCGTGGCGACGGTCGACGTGGTTCTACCAAAACGCTGAGGAACATGAGCGACATTGAAAAGCGACTCTCTAAGGCCGTTCAATATTTTTGGACCACACGCGACACGCAGGCAGAGGCTCAAGGGGCCAAAACCGGCGTCAGGGACGCGGGATTCAGGAGCGCTGTCACGGGCGGCAAGCAACTGGACGGATTCACAGACCTGCTCTGCGACCTTCTCGGAGAAGCGGGGGTCGACCGACCAACCATCTACTGCAGGAAGCAAGTCGAACTGCCCGGATGGTTTCGCGCCACGAAGAAGTGGGACCTTCTCATTGTTACGAAGGGCACGCTTATAGCCAGCATCGAATGTAAGTCAATCGTTGGTTCCTTCGGCAACAACCTCAATAACCGCACCGAGGAGGCCCTTGGCAACGCGACAGACCTCCTGGCCGCCTATCGAGAAGGCGCCTTCAAACCCTCGCTTAAACCCTGGCTCGGGTATCTCCTCCTCATCCAAGACACTCCCCGCTCACGAGCGCCCGTGTCCGTCCAGGAACCTCACTTCAAGGCTTTCCCCGAGTTCCGTGACGCTTCCTATATCGAGCGGTCGCGTATCCTGCTCACGAAGTTGGTACGCGAGCAGCTCTACGACGGGGCCTGCCTTCTGACCTCGGAAACAGGCCCGGGAACGGCCAGGGGAGAGTATCAGGAGCCGTCACCTGAGCTGTCCTTCCGGAACTTCGCCGAGTCTCTACTCGCTAAGGCGATTGCGCACGACAGGCTGAGCGGATAGACCGGAGGTGCCATTGCATGGCTGACCTAGCTCTGCCACTCACAGCAACCGGGAGGAAGTATGGGTACATCATGTGGTCTAAGAACCACGAGCCAGACCTCCGAGCCCTGGTAGGTCCGGAGGATTACGTCACCTTGGTTCTGCCCAGCGGAATGGAAAAACGGCAACATGTCGACTGGAAACATCGCCGTATTTCACTTAGCTACTCTTTTACCCGTGCACTACCAGAAGCAATCCAGACGATTCACTTGAAGGGTGCGGCTCCAGGCCGCTTCGAAGTGTCTTTCCACTAGACGCCCCTGGAAGGCTGCCGTGCGATGCGCTTGAGTGATGTCCCGAAGGCAAGCTTCTGGCCCTATGACGTTTTTGGGTACATGCTTCCCGGCGCTACTTTCCTCACGGGAGTTGCGCTCGGCCAATCGTGGCTCAGTACTCGAATCGTCAGTCTCTGGAACACGAAGGATTGGCCGGAACTCATTCTCCTCCTTCTGGGAGCGTATCTCACAGGCCACGCCATCTCCGCCATTTCCAGCCTTCTCATCGAGGCATACCTAATGTCAGCCACCTGGCTCCTCCCATCGGCCCGACTGATGCCAGAAACGAAGACACCTACAAGCCGCTGGCGGCGAAGGTGGTTCTGGAAGACACTCCGTTGGTTCGGCGACCGTCTTGCTCCGAACTACCGAAAGCCTTACCCCGAAGACTTTCAGAACGCGGTGAAAAACTCGTTTCGGGATGCATTCGGGGAGGATTTTCAGCATCCTCATACCAGATTTTGGATGTGCTGGACCTTCATCTCCCTGCACCATCCCGCCGCCTATCGCCGGGGCTCTCACTTCGTGGAGCTGTACGGGTTTAGCCGGAACACCACCATGAGCTTCGTGCTTATCTCGCTGCTTCCGGCTTTCGGATGCCTACAACGCGCTTGGACTCCACCTGTCACCGCCTGGTTGTGGACCTCTTCAAGTTTCGTCATCGCCCTCTTCTTCTTCTCGAATTACCTCAAGCTGATGAAGCGTATGGATGACGAGATGTTCCATGCCTTCGTCGCGGCTAGATGGGCGCCACTGACAGAGCCCTCTGAAAAGCACTAGCCACCGCGCTTGCGGTCTGGTCCAGCGTCTCCGCAAACGGCTTCACCCCTCTTCTCGACAGTCGAAGCGCCGAGGTGGTGAGCAGCTCGAACCCTGCCCTCCCCCTCTCCCGGTTCACGGCCCGAAGCAGGTTCAGGAGCTGCCGGCGAACCGGCGCGTAGGGCTCAAACGGCAAGGACCGGAAGTTTGCCGAGCACTGCGGCTTCCTCATCTCGCCGTGTCGGCCCCTGCCTCTTCCGCCTGCCCCGCACGACATGGGGGTGTGGAAGCGGGCCCGGCTCCATCCCGATTGCCACGTGGTCGTGGAGAGCGCCTTCTACTCGGCGCCGCACCGGTGCGATCGGTGAGAGGCTCTGGACGCGCGCCACCGCCGGCGAGGTCGTGATCTACCACGACGACGAACGCATTGCCACCCATCGACGCGTGGCCCCGGGCGGTCGGAGCACGGATCCGGCGCACTACCCGCCGCACAAGGTCGCGATTCTCCTGGCCACCCCGGCCTGCTGCCGCGGGAAGGCCGCGACGATCGGCCCGGCCGCAGCCGAGTTGGTCGGCCGGCTCTTGGACGACCGCCCGCTGGATCGACTGCGCAGCGTGCAAGCCGTCCTCCGCCTGGCCGAGAAACACGGCGAGCGCCGTCTCGACCGGGCCTGCCGCCGGGCCCTCTGCTTCGAGGACCTACGCTACAGCACGGTCAAGCGCATCCTGGTCAACGGGCTCGAGTCCGAGCCCGTCTCCGAGTTCCTGTCGCCGGCGGTGCCCCGTCCGCCGAGCGCCTACGCCTTCGCCCGCTGTCACCGGGTCCGAGATCTTCTTTCCACATGGAGGTACGGACCATGGACCTGAAGCCCCAGTTGATCCCGAAGCTGAAGGCTCTGCGGCTCTCGGGCATCTTGGAGACCCTGGACGTGCGTAACCGCCAGGCCATCGAGGAGAAGCTGGCCTACGTCGAGTTCCTGGAGCGCCTGCTCGAGGTGGGTTTCGCGACATGCAGAACTCACCCACAGACCCCACCAAAGATGTCCTCGTCGAATGACCTCTCTGCGAGGCAGGGCGCGATACTCCGGGGCAGAGGGGCGGGCCGGAGGGTGAGGGACGCGGAGCGGCCCGAAGTCACGCGCTTGAGCGCGGGACCGAGCGCGACTGCGCGAGCCTGCAGGACAGCCGACCCGAAGCGACCAACGGGAGCGAAGGGGAACGCCCTGCTTGCTCCTGAGTTCGTACCTTCCTGACTTCCCTTTGACTCGAGCCGCAGGCATAGCACGCCATTGGGGGCCGTCATCGCGCGGCCCCAGGGTCGTGCTACTCGGGCGCCCGGCTCCCGTCCGCAATGACCGCAATGCGGCTGGTAGCGGTCTCCCCGCCGCACCGGCACCGGATCCAGTACAGGCCGCTGGGTGCACCGCCGGGGTTGCCGTCTCCGGACGGCCGGGCGATGTTCCAATCGATCCAGTGGCTTCCGGCCTCCAGCCACTGATCCACCAGGCCGACCGTCCGGCGCCCCGAGACGTCGTGGGCGGCGCAGGAGACTTCACCGGCGCGGGGAATCTGAAGTAGCAGCCGGGCGACGCCGCCGGCAGGGTTCGGCCGCGGGGCCGAAAGCGTCATGCGGGCCGGAGGGGTCGGGGCGCCGCTGGGCGAGGGGATGTAGGGACCGTAGCGCCCGGCCTCCGAGTCGAGGGCGACGAGCCAATAGGCGGGGTCCCCGGCGCCTTCCGGGAGCCGGTCAGTGAAGCAGCACTCGGGGCCGGGAGCGCTCTCCGTCAGCACGATCTCCTCCATGCCGTCGAGTTCCCGCAGGACCTGGAAGCGGAGGCCGGTGAAGTCGACGGGCGTGGTCCAGCACAGCTCGACTTCCTCTCCCTCGCGGATCGCGCTCACGTTCAGGCTCATGACCGGAACGACGGCGTGGACCGCATCGTAAACGTCCAGCTTGCCGAAGCCGAAGGCCGGGTTGGGCACGTTGCCGGTGAAGTCGTCTTCGTGCGCCGTGACCTCGAGGCGTTCGCGTAGCCAGCGGGCCGGCCTGGATCCCTTGGTTTCGAGCAACAGGGCGGCGGCGCCGGTGACGTGGGGCGCGGCCATGCTGGTGCCGTGCAGGATGAGGTGGCGGCCGTCCGGCAGGATCCAGCTCTGGTGGGGATTCCAGTCATGGGAGAGAGCCGCGCCAATGCCGACGCCGGGCGCGCTGATCTCGGGCTTGAGGACGGAGTCGCGCCTCGGGCCCTGGCTGCTGAAGGGGGCGATGCTGTCGAGCACGGCTTCGCTGACCCGGTAGGAGTTGCCGTCGAGCGCCGTCCACTGCACGCGGCTGACATAAGCGCCCACCGCGATGACCGAGTCGGCGGTCGCCGGAGACATCACCAGCTTGCGCGCGGTAGCGCCCTGGGCGAAGAGCGGATCGGTCCCGCCGCTGCTGATGGTGGAGCCGGAAATCCAGAAGTCCACCGTCTCGCTGCCCGGCACGCCGGTGGTGTTGGTCACGGTCAGCTTCCAGGTGCCGTATCTGGGTGGAGAACTCGAGATATTGTCGTAGATCAGCAGGTAGATCGGGCCGGCGGGGACCCCGTCCAGGCGGCGGGTGTCGACGTAGACGGTCCCATCAGGAGTGTCTTCCTCCACGGCCGCGCCCAGCGACACCGGCCCAACGGTGTAACCCCGCGGGGAGACCAGCGAGAAACGGAACGATGCGTCGGCATCATAGAATCCTTGGATCTCGACCAGGTCGTTCTCGTCGCCGGGCCAGATCGAGTACACAGGGACCTCCAGGGTGACGTCGGAACTGGCGCCGTTGGCCACCGAGGCTTCCGCATGGATCGCCACGTCCTGGTCGTTCCCCGCCGCGGCCACGACGATACGCCCCGGCCCGCAGAGCCCGCTGATCATGCGCTCCATTTCGTCGGTTCCGTCGTGCGGGCCCCCGTGGTGGCCGAGGCTGAGGTTGACCGCGGCAGGCTGGCCCAGACTGCCGGCGACACGGAACACGTAGTCGACTCCCTCGACGATGCTGTCCAGGTAGAAGTCCGTCTTGACCGCGACCAGGGTGGCCAGCGGCGCGACTCCGACGTAGGTGTAGGCGGGACGTCCGTTGCCGGTGGCCGAACCGTCGCCGGCGGCGACTCCCGTGACGTGGGTTCCATGGCCTTCGCTGTCGATCTGTGGGCAGGCTCCGTTGTCGATCTGGACCTTGGTCCACTCGGTCCCTCGATCGAAGCCGGCCGGCGGACCTGGAGGATCGTGCTGCTCCGTCTGGTCCCACAGGGAGTGCAGGCGGGTACCGGTGGCATTGCGGAAGTCTTCATGCATGAGGTCGAGGCCGCTGTCCACAACGCCGACCACCACCCCCGTCCCGGCGTGTCCGCTGTAGACCGGGGGATTGCCCGCGCCGCCGTGCACCTCATCGGCCCGGATGCGGGGCACGCTGACGTCAAGCACCGGCCGGGCGAGCCGGGCGGCGGCGATCTTCCGGACGCCGGGCGTCTCCATCAGCCGGAGGATCTGATCCCACGACAACCGCGCGGTGCAGATGTCGCCGACCCGGGAGCCGAGGGACACATCGCCGGGAAGAGCCGCCCCCGGAGCGAGTGTAATGAAAGATGGGACAAGGGCCCCGGGTCCTTCACCGACGTGGGGCACGCCGGCGCTCCACGCCCGCGCTGGACCGCGTTCGCCCAACCGCTGCTGGTGGAGGTACTGGCGCAGCAGCGTGGCATCGAGCCGCTCGACCGCCGCCCGATCCACCGGGCTGGCGGGAACGAAAACCCTTCCCCGGGAGACAGGCACGATCGTCGAGAGCAGGACGATGAAGATCAATCCCCGAGCCGCGCAACGTCGCATCGTTTCCTCCGATGTCCGCGCCGGCTTCTCCCCTGATCCGGTATCCTCCTGATCCCGGTCTCCGCACAACGTCCGGAGTTCTCCGAAGCTCGCGGTCGGGTCCACCCGGGCGCGGGACGTTCTCATTAATGCCACCGCGGCCGAGGAAAGCCAACGCAAACACGCATCAGCCTGCCCGCAGGCGGCCGGGCACGCCCGCGCCGTAGACGCGCGGCTAGCGCGTCTCCCGGCATGATTGCCGGGGCTCGCATGTCTCCCGAGCGATTCTCCCGCTTGACCAAGGTCCAGGCGGGGGACGTAAGGCTCCCCTTCTGCAACGCCGGCGTCGGGGTGCGGGGGGAGCCTGACGATGAACTCTCCACCCTCACCATCCCCCAAACATCACCTTCCCCCGGAGGCTGGGCTCATCCCGGCGCCACCCGATGAAAAGACCGTCACGCGCCTGATGTCGCTCATTGCCCTGCCGGTCGCATCACGTGCTGACAAGACCCGCGCCCCAGATAACCGGGGCATCATGCAAATGCAAACTCGCCGTGCAATCTCACTGGAAAATCGTGGGGTTTTCCCTGGCAGGCTGGAACCCACAGCGTGCTAGCCTATACGAGTGCCAGCCGGATGTTAGTCGTCAGATAATGGCCGGATGTCGGTCGTCAGACAATGGGAGGTGCTGCGGCGTCTTCGCCTGCCAAGCGATGGCGGATTCTACAAGGTATCGATCGTACCGGGCCATCCCGTCAGGTATAGCACGCCCAGATGGTTGGACAACTCCAGGGATAACTCATCGTGGGTCCAGTCCAGTCCATCCCGGCCACTTGACTTCGCACCGGCGGGACGAGGCATCTTCCGAGGCTTCGGATATACATCGAGCGAGGGGCGGAATCCTTTGGACAACATCGCGCGGCCCGGCGACGATCCATCGTTGGGGCGATCGACCCATGGGCTCGCGACCGATTGTCCTGCCGCATCCCCGGCCGGGCCGGACAAGGCGCGCCGGGGAATCGGAACGTTTCTTGGATGACGACAGCATCCACGATAGCCAGATCACCATCCACTGGAAATCCTCAATGACAGCAGATGGTGGCGAAACACCGCGATCCGAGCCGCGGGATCAGGTGCCAGTCGAATGAACGCGGGTTTGATATAGAGAACTCCAAGGAGGTCCAGCGAAATGAGGAAACTTCTACTGGTGATGGCAGCCATGGCCTGTACGGCCGGCGCCGCCATCGCGGGTCCCAACGCGGGCGGGACGCTCAACGTCCACGACCCAAACCTGGTGTACACCACCGACATTGACAGCTACTGCGGTCTCGGTGGTGTCCCGGCGTCTTGCGAGGACATCGACACGAACATCGAGAACGACCAGACGGCTCGCGTCTGGAAGGTCTATGCCACCTTTGCCGAGAACTCCTCCCCGCGCCTGAAGGGGATGACCTGGGGTGTCAGCTACGACCCCAGCGAGATCTCTCTCGTGGCTTGGGGGCCATGCATCGGCGATCCGAACAATGGGGCCGCGGAGTTCCCGGGCGCCGGCTGGCCGGGTCCCAATACCGGAACGTCGATCGTGTGGCAGTTCACGCAGACCGATCACATCGTGGAGGCGTACTGGTTCGCCGGTTACTCCTACTACGGCGCGGGCCGGTTCCAGCTGCAGCCCCATTCCGACCCCGTTCTCGGCGGCATGTTCGGCGACGACTCGATCCCGGCGCTGCTGGATGAAATCGCGGGATTCGGGTGCCTCGGCTTTGGGACGGACTGCGAGACGGCCTGCCCGAACGGCGGCGACCCGACCGGCGCTTGCTGCATCGGCGAGGAGTGCACCATCACGACCGAGGCGGAGTGCCAGGGTCAGTGGCAGGGCCCGGACATGCCGTGCGATCCCAATCCGTGCTTCGTCGAGGACACCGGCGCTTGCTGCGTCGGCGAGGAGTGCACCATCACGACCGAGGCCGAGTGCCAGGGCACGTTCCAGGGCGTGGGCACGACCTGCGATCCGAACCCGTGCTTCGTCGAGCCGACGGGCGCTTGCTGCGTCGACACCGAATGCTCGATCACCACGGAGGCCGAGTGCCAGGGTCAGTGGCAGGGCCAGAACACGACCTGCGATCCGAACCCGTGCGACGTCAACCCCACCGAGGAGACGACCTGGGGACAGATCAAGGCCAACTACCGCTAGCACGCCGGCCCGGCCGGAACACCACCAGCTTGCCTGACAGAAGGTCCGGCCGCCGCTGAGCTGAAAGCGGAGACGAAGACGGGCCCTCGCCGGATGATCCATCCGGGCGGGGCCCGTCTCCTTGGGAGGCGTGTGCGCAACCGAGCCTTCTCCTGCAGGACGCCGGCGAGCCTGTTCCTGCAGAACGCCGGAGGGTGCGCGAGCGTCCGGTGAGATTAGGCCAGGATGAGGGGCTCGAGCGCGCGGAAGGAGAGGATGGCCGCGTCGTCGATCCGCATCTGCCGGAACTCAGCGGCATTGAACTCCAGGTAGCGGGAGCACTTGAGGAACGCCTGCTTGCGGAAGAGACGTTCCAGGGTCCCTCGCTCCCCCTCGGAGAGGCGCAGTGTGTGCCCGGGACCGCGGCGCCAATCCCACGGGCTCTCCGCCGTCGAGACATACACGTCCAGGGCCTCCAGGATGCCGAGATTCTGCAGGAGGCGGGCCCGGTATTCGGAGAGGTGGCGGCCACTCAGAAGCAGCGAGAAGGAGATCTCGTGCCCCCACCAGAAGAGCGTCCGGAAGGTGAAGAGGCTCTGCTCATCGAGCGAGCGCGGGAGATCCAGGTAGATGTAGGGAAGATCCTCCAGGTGGTCACCCTTGGCCAGCTTCCCCTCTCCGAGATCGACCTCGGCAGGCCGGAGGTAACCGTCGCCCGCCAGGCGTGCCCTCAGCTGTTCGCCCAGGCGCAGCAGCAATTGCTCCAGTTCTCGAAGGGCCCGGGCCCGCAGACGGAACCAGGAGGGATCGGAGAGCAGGGCGATCTCCTCGTCAGAAAAGATGGGCGATGTCATCCCCCGGCCACCTCCTCTGTGCCGTCCGTCCCCGAGCCGCCGGCGAGCGCTGGGATCATCTCGGCGCCGTAGACCTCCTCGGGGAACAGGAACGGAACCAGCCCCTCCAGAAACTGCCTCTGCTTGAGCGCGTGGTGGCTGGCATAGTGAGAGCTGTGCACGGTGCGCAGGTAGCTTTCCAGCGTATAAACCTGGACTTCTACCGAGAAAAAGTACGGCAGAGGCAGAGGGTTTCGCCTTGGATTGTACAGGAGGTCCACGTCGGCCTTGTACACTTCGTATCCCGTGCCTGACCAGCGATTGAGGAGGGAGCGGTCCTCGGGCCGCGTCAGGGTGTCGACCTGGTTGCGCACCCGGAAGACCCCGCCGAAGAGATCGAAGAGGATCTCCTTCAGGTTCTCCACCTCGTAGAGACTCTCGACAATGAACATGCACCCGATGAGGTCTTCGATCCAGCGCGGGTCGTTCTCCCCCTTGCGGATCATCTTGCTGACGATCGATGCGCTGCGGCGCTTGGTCAGGCCGGGCCAGCTCTCCATCGCGATGGGCTCGTAGCGCGCCGCTCCCTCTTCGTAGCGGTAGGAGATGACCTCGCGCTTGAACCGGCAGCTGTAGTAGTGCACGTGGAGCCGCACCGGCCGCCCGTCCCGCACCACCTCGACATGGCGGGTGTCGAAGGTCCAGCACTCCTGTCCGGCGCTGGTCCTCCGCCGGCCGTAATCCATGGATTCCCCGTCGGCCCCCAGCCGGTACCAGATGGCCACCGGTTCGCTGCGGGTGGTCTTCGAGAAGATCGCCTCCTCGAGCAACGTCTCGAAGTACTCCTTGTGTTCGCCCCCCCGCTGCACCTCCCAGCAGTGGTCCACCTCGAAGAACAGCTTCGCCAGGTAGAGCTTGCGCTGCGCCTCGAAGGAAACCCGGCGGTCGCCGCTTTCGAAGATGAGGTTGAGAAGCTCCAGGACATCGGGACACCCCATGACTTCGGGCCGCGGCGTGGCCCGGGCGCGCACCGACGGGGGCATCAGGAGCAGCAGCTCACCTATGTAGCTCGTCGCCTCATTGAGATAATAGGCCGAGGTGACCCGGTTGGAGGCCAGAGGCCGGCCTTCGTTGGTCGGGTGGTAGATCTTGTTGAGAAAGCTGTTGTAGGCGTTCTCGTCCTCGCGGATCTCCAGGAACCACTTGTAGAGATGGCGGAGCACCGCGGGGTTGTGGCTGGAGAGGCAGGGGTCGAGAAAGGGGTGAGCCTGATAGACCGGAGCGGGCATTTCGGCCGGATACCTCCATTCCACGAGCCGGACATGGCGAACGCGACCCCGACCTGTAGGATAGCACCGCCCCAGCGGCGACGGTCCGATGATCGTCGCGCGGGAATCATTCATGAAGTCCCATTGAACACCGGCGCGTCCCGGATCGTCTCAAGGCGTTGGATGATTCTTCAGTCCCGGAGGGACTTCCGGTTGGAGCTCATGACCGATACCGAACTGGTGGAACGCAGCCGGCAGGGGGACCTGCAGGCCTTCAATCATCTCGTGTCCCGTTGGGAAGAGCCCATCTTTCGGTTCCTCCGCAGGCACCTGGGCGACCGGGAGGAGGCCCGCGACCTCTGTCAGGAAACCCTGGTCAAGGCTTACGTCCATCTCGGCACCCTGCGGGACACGGGCCGGTTCAAGACCTGGCTCTACCAGATCGCCTGGAACCAGTGCGTCAGCCGGGTCCGGCGGCGGCGGTCCCGGGGAGAGATCTCGGCGGCTCCGGAGACGCTGGAGGCGATCGCGCTCCGGGAGGTGCCGCCGGCCACCGCCCGGCTGGATGAGATCCTGGCCGCCCGTGGCCGGCAAGGCGCGTTGCGCGCGGCGCTGCAGGCGCTGCCGGAAGAGCAGAGGACCGCCATCCTGCTTCGTGAGTACGAAGGGTTGACCTCCGAGGAAATCGGGGAGATCGCGGGAGTCTCCGCCGCCACCGTGCGGACCCGGATCTACTACGGGCTGCGTGCGATGCGGCGGGCGCTCCGCCGGCAGGGGCTGTTGGAACCGGGGTTGGGATCGGAGACCGAATGATGGACGAAAGGACGGACGGCGACCGCCAGCTGTTGATTGCGCTGCTCTTCGGGGAGCTCTCGCCGGAAGAGGAGCGGCGGGCCCGGGACCGCCTCGCGGCCGACCCGGCCCTGCGGCGGGAGATGGCAGAGCTGGAGGAGATGCGCTCGTTGCTCGGCGAGTGGGACGAAGTCCCCGACTCGGCCCCGAAGGTCATCTTCGTCCACCAGGCCGACCGCCCGGCGCCTTCCTCGAACCGTGACCGCTCCGGGAACCGGCCCGGGTTCCCGGGCAGCCTCGTCCACTCGGGCTGGCGCAGTGTAGTCGCGCCCGCGGCGTGGGGTCTGACCGGAGTTGCGGCCTGCCTTGCCCTCTTCCTGCTCGCGGGGCTGAGGGTCCAACAAACGGCCGATGGTCTGCTGGTGGGATTCTCCGCGGGCCGTAACCAGTACGCGGCGCTATCGTCGCCCGACAGCCCCGCGGTCCCGGGCTCCGGCGAGGAAGCAGGCTCTTCTTTCGCCTCGAACTCGACATCGCCCTCGCGGGAGGGTCGCTCTTCCACGCCCGCTGGCGAGGGGCACCCGCCGGATCCGTCTGCAGGCGCGCCGCACCCGGCGGATCCGGGACCGCTCCTGGCGCGCCTGGCCGATCCCGCTCCGGTCACGGTGACCCCGCCGGATCCGGGTTCTCCGGCGGCAAGCCAGGTTCCGCGCCCCGCCGGCGGCCATCCAACCGGAACGTCCGCGGGGGACCCCGGATCGATCCCCGTCACCGAAGCGCGCCTCCAGGCCGAGTTGGACCTGGTCGGACGGGCCATGGTGCGCTACGTCGACAGCTATCTTCAGGATCGCGATCAGTCGGTGGCCCAGTATCTCCGGCTGACGCTGGCCGACGCCGATAGCCGGCGTGAGGCTGACTATCAGCGGCTGAAGGCCGACATCGAGGGCCTCGGGGCTGGCCTCATCCAGGATCAGAGAGTCGATCGAGAGCGGCTTGATTACCTGTGGCGCCAGGTCGCGGACGAACAGGACGAGTACCAGCTCGGCGACCCACCGCGGCGCCGGAAGGAGTAGCAACATGCGACACAACCGAAGCACTGGCTGGATCCGATCGGGCTGGACGATGGCCATGGCCGCCTGGCTGGCGTTGGGGATCATGCTCCCACCGGGGGCCTCCAAGGCGTCGGTACCGTCCGAGAAACAGGTCCGCCAGCTCAAGGTGATGGAGGGAATCCTCGACCAGATCCTTCTGGACAGCCCGAACTTCCTGGTCTTCGGCCGCGACAATGTCCACGGGATCTACCTCGAGGAACTCGGCGCGCTCTTGACGTTCGAGGCCTCGTTGACCAACAAGCACAGCTTCCCGGCCTTCTTCAGAGGTGGAAAGGCGGGCTTCTTCGGCCGCGGTGGGAGCATCCTCATCGAGCCGGGTGATGATGAAGGAGAGTCCTCGGGAGGCGAGGGCGCGGCGGACGAGCGGGAGGGGGCGGAAGAGGCGGCAGAACCGGACTCCCAGAAGTACGAACGGGGCAAGACCGAACTGGTGCAGGCCTTGCTGGATTACGGGGACACCATGACAGGCCTCGGTGACGCGCAGTCCGTGGTCATCGTGGCCCACCTGCGGGAGAACGACCTCTTCTCAGACCGGCGAATCTCACGCTTGATCGTCCGCGCCAAGGTGCGTGATCTCAGGGAGTTCGCGGCCGGGCGACTGACCGAGGCCGACGCCAGGAACCGGATCCGGGTCGAGGAGTATTGAGCGGCGCCCCGGCCTCGGACGTTGGAGCCTGCAACCCAGGATCCTGCCCCGACGTACTCCTGTGGCGTTCCCGCCCTATCCCGGGTGCCTTGGAGGTCATGCATGCGCGTCCTGTCTTCTGTTGCGGTCGTCTTCTTTCTCTGCACGACCATCTGGTTGGCGGTTCCCTCCCGCGCCGCGGCGGAAGGTCCTCTCTGGTTCCACCTCGAGGTGGTGGTTTTGGGCAGTGACTCCGAAACCGTCAAGGTCAATCTCCCGATGAAACTCCTCAAGGCCATGCTGCCTCACCTCCGCGCGCAATACCTCTCGGAGGAGACCTTCCGGATGCACGGCGGACTCACCGAGGCGGAATTGCGAGACATTCTCTCGTCAGTCCGGGAGGCCGAAGACGGCTCCACCATCGAGGTCGAAACCAATGACCGGAGGGTCAGGGCGGTCCGGCAGAAGGATGTGGTGGAGGTGGAGGTCGTGGCGCGACGAACGTCGGACGAGGCCGTCAGGCTCCGAATCCACGAACAGGTCCTGGACGGACTTCTGGCCGGCGAACCGGGGGAAATCGATGTGACGACGGCCCTGGAGCGGATCGGTTCGGATCGGACCGGGGGACTTCCTTCCGGGGATCTCGTCACGGTGACGAACGACTTGAACCGGGTCCGTATCTGGGTGGACGGCAACAGCACGATTGACTGACCGTCCAGGTTCGGAAGCGAAGGACGCCAGGCTTCAGGCCAGTGGCTCACCGCTCCGGCCAGACTTGGAGGACAGGATGATTTCACGCACCAACCAGCTCGCGGCCATCATCGGAGCGCTGTCCCTGGCCGCAGCCTTGATGGTGGTCGGGTTGATCGGGTTCGTCGCGCGCTCAGGAGAACTGGTGGTACGCGTCGACTCGACCCGTGGCGACGATGTTCACATCCGTGTGCCGGGCGCGCTGGCAAAGGCTGGGGTCTCCATGATTCCGGCCAGGTTCTTCAGCTGCGTGGAGGATCGACATAGCGCCTGGAAGGCCCTCGTTCTCGAGGCATGCCGCGACATGGACCACCAGCCTGACTTCGACCTGTTGCAGGCAACCACCGACACTGAAGAGGTCCGGATCGCCAAACGGGGCGGCAGTATCGAGCTCCGCGTGGATTCTCCGTCCGAGCGGGTGCGCCTGTCCGTGCCGGTCGGCCTGGCCCGTTACGTCCTGGAGCGTTTCGCTTCAGATCTCTCCTGACCTGGCCAGGTCGGGGCCAGGTCCATGACTCGGAAGACTCCCGAGGCCACATCCCACCCGGTTTCCCCCGTGAGTGCCGGCCCGATTCCACTCGATCCAGCAGAACCCGACGGATCAGATCCGAGGCCGGCCGCGCCCCCCATGAGCGCAGAGCGCTCCGCCGAGACCGCATGGAGGTGGGTCGATCTGCGGTCGCGCGCGGCGTGGCAACGTGGCCACCTCCCCGGTTCAGCGTCGTTGCCCGTACGCGTCGCGCAGCAACGGCTCTTCATGTTTCCTCCCAGATCCCGTCCGGTGGCGTTTCTTGCCTCCGACCGGGAAGTTGCCAAGAGGGCAGCGGCCTGGTTGCAGTCCAAGGGTTGGGCGAGTGTTGGCTACAGCGCGCGCACGGCGGAGGAGATTCCCCGCCGGATGATGGTCAGCGGAGGGCTTCCGGAGCGAATCTGGGAGCCCACACCGCTGCTCGCGCAGTATGAGCCCTTTCTTCCTGTGGACGGGATGGCCTGCGATCTAGCATGCGGGTCCGGGCGTGACACGGTCTTCCTGGCGTGCCAGGGCCGCGTGGCCTGGGGAGTCGATCGCCTCCCTGACGCGCTATCCCAGGCGAGAACGCTCGCGCGGGAGGCGGGTGCCGGCGGGCGCGCCCGCTTCCGGCTGGTGGATCTCAAATCGCCGGACCAGCGGGGACGATTGCTGCGGGAAGGACGATTCCATATCGTGACCTGCTTTCGTTTTCTCGACCGCGCGCTCCTCCCGGCGATCTCCCGCGCGCTCGCCCCCGGCGGCTGGGTCATCGTGCAAACGTTCCTGGAAGGACAGAGGCTCCTGAAAGGACACCCCCGCCGGGCGGCAAGTCTCCTGGAGCCGGGGGAACTCCAGGCGGCCTTTGACGGACACGATGTCGTCCACTACCACGAAGGGATCGCCGGCCATACCCATGATCTGCTGGCTTCCCTGGTGGCGCGGCGTGCCTGAATCGGCTAATCTCCTTCTGATTCGTCATGAATCCTGGCCCGGTCCTGACGCCGGGCCTCCTTTCAGTCAGCCTGGCCGGTCGAGAGCTCTTTGCAAGGGGAGGGGAGGATCGATGCAGAGGAGATTCCACATGGGCGCGGCCGCGCTGGCCGGAGCCCTGGCGTTGTCCATCGGGGCGCTTCTGGTCGACGGCCCGCAAGCCGCCGTCCCCGGCGCCCAGGCCGCAATCCTGGTCGACGGCGACTTTTCGGGCAGCTCCAGCGGCAAGCAACTTCGAGCCGAAGGTAAGGCGCCGGGCTGGTTCGAGAGCCGCCGGGACAAGGCCGCGGGACGCAAGCGGCTGATGTTGAGCGTCAAGGATGTGGCCGGCAACACCACGCCCAAGGCGTTCATCAAGGGTAGCGCGGCGTACAACACCTATCTTTCACAGGCGTTCACCCAGCCGCAGTCCGGGACCCTTTCCCTGAAGTGGGACATCCTGGTCAAGGAGGTCGGGCCTCAGTACAACCGCTCGGCCTTCCAGATGATCGGCGACGATTCCGCCAAGGGCAAAGGCCCCAATGCCACCGGCACCGAGCGGTTCGTCTTCCTCGCCTATGAGAACGCGGCCACCAAGGGCAAACTCAACCTCTTCGCCTTCGAAGGAGGGGACGGCGGCCTGAACAAACGCACCTTGGTCGCAAGGGATCTCGATGCCGGCAAGTGGTACACGGTGCGCGTTGATGCCGATGTCGCCGGGAGGTCCTACAAGGTGACCGTGAGCGGAACGGGAACGGCAGCTCAGTCGGCCACCGTGAAGGCATTCGCGGCCAAGGGCAAGCAGCCTCCTTCCAAGCTCACCCACGTCAGCTTCGCTTCCTGGAACGATGGGCCCGGGGCCTTCTACGTCGACAACGTCGGACAGCCCTGAGTTCAGCCAAGACCATTCCACCGGGCCGGCGGCGGCTCTCGACCGCCGGCCTGAGGTCCCGGAGGCTTCCCGGGGACCACCCCGGCTGGACCACCCGGACCCGATCTGACTGGTTTAGAAGTCCGGCGCGGGCTTCCCGGTGATCTTTTCCACGGCGATCTTGAAGACATCCACGTTCTGTGCCGTGTCCCGTTCCATGGCCGCCTTGGTCGAGGGCATCTTCGTCTCGATCGCCAACCGCATCCGTCCCTGTGGGCCAGCCAGGCGGCCCACGTATTGATAGTACCTAAGCAGCCTTTCCGCCACGGCGCCCTCCGAAGTTCGCGTCAACATGTGCCTGGACGTTGACCGGTGCTCCCCTACCCAGACCGCTGGGGGCGGGGTCTCCTTGCACATCGCCGTCCCTCCCGTCCGGCACAGACGGTTGACCGCGACAGGGCCAGCCGAAGAAGGCGACACCCCATCCGAAGGCATGACCCCATTCTCCAGATCGGACCGGTCGGCACCGGTCTTGAAGATTGTCGGAAATTCTCGGACGTTCGATCGGGTCGCCGGCCGCTGCCTGTGCCTGGCGACGCAGCGATCTCGTAGGCCTGGACGGCGCGGTCTGCAGGTCGGATCGAGCGCGGGGTCAAAACGGTGGAGGGGAGGGCCTGGCGCGCCGATGCAGGAATCGGGGGGCGTGCTGACGCTGGAGCTGTCGCCATGGGCTGCCGGGGTTCCACGCGGTTCACCTCTCTGTCCGGTGCGCACGGCCAGCCGGCCACCGGGCATCCGCGCTCGAGCCGCGGTCGCGGGTTCTCCGATCGACGCGCCAGGAGGTCTTCAGAATGAATGCCGCTCGCCCGCAGGTCCAGGTGGCCTTGAGCTTGAACGGACGCCCTCTCCGACACTACGCCTTCAGCCAATCGTCGATCCTGATCGGGCGGGAGCCCTCGGCCGACGTCTTCCTGGACAACCCCGGCGTCTCCCGCAACCATGCGCGTCTCCAGATCACCGAGGAGGGATGGCAGCTCCTGGACCTGGGAAGCGCAAATGGAACCTACCTCGAAGGCGAACGGGTCGACCGGGCCATCCTGAAGGAGGAGAGCCAGGTCCAGGTCGGCAAGTTCACGCTCAGGATCGTGGCGCAGTCAGCGGCCGCAGAGCCCGGATCGATCGCCGCCCGTACCCCCGTCGACATGCTCGAACGGACGACCGTCCTGACCCGCGGCCAGTTGGCCGTCGTCATGTCGGCCGCCCGGGAACCATCCGATCCCGAGCTGCGGGCTTCGGCGGCGGAAGCCCCTCAGGCGAGTGTCATCGAGCTGGCGGGAGCCACCGGCGAACGCGCTCGTGCCGGATTCTTCGGTTCCGCCGTCTTCTGGGGCCTCTGCATCGTGCTGGCGTTGCTCGCCGGGTTCTTTCTGGGGCGGCAATAGCCGGATCGCTCCCGCCTGAGATCACGTCGGACCCGGGCGCACGCCGCCGCCTCACCCAACCCTGGCCCGGGAATCATCCCCTGGCGGATACGCCTCGGCGCCCGCCGGATGGGGGGGTGCAGGCGGTTTGCGCCTCGGACGATCGACGAGTGACGGTTAGCTGGATTTCGTTGATCGCACGATCGTCGGCGTGATGGTCCGCCGGCTGAGTCCGTCCTCGGATATCGCGATGGTCTCCAGCGTCTGGCTTCCGTCTCCGAGCGGGAAGCGCAGAGTGAATGTCCCGTCCGGCCGCAGCGGAACCGTGACTCCCTGCACCGTGACGCTCGCGCCGGGCGCGGTAGCTCCGTGGATGACCAACTCCGTGTTGAGCACGAACCAGAACCCGCGCTCTGTTGTGTGCTCGGCAGAGTGTCCCTCCGGCTCTGCACTGTCGGAGCGTCCCGGCGGAGTGCTTGTACTTGGAGACTCGGCGAAGGAGTGCTCTTGCCGCGAGGATGCCGCATCCTCCGCCCCGGGCCCTTGCTGGACGTCCGGGGTCGCGCTCAGCGACGCGGTGCGATCGACGAGGGGCTCAGGATCAAAGCGCGATGCTGACCGCAGGCTCTCGACGCTGTCCCGCGGCACGGACTCTCCGCCCTGGATCGCGTCGGCCGCCTGATCTTGCACAGGCACGATCGGCTCTTCCCCGTTGCTCCATTCCGGCGTGTTGGTCAGCCCGGCCGTGTCCTCGAGCGAAGGCCACTCCGGCTCCGGCGCCGGAGCGTTGGGATCGGGCGCGGTCTCGACCGCATTGCTCGAGACGACCGGGAAGAACAACCCGTTGCGCGCCATGAACCCGATGTCCAGACGGTAGAGCCGGGCGGGAAGGTCAGCGGGAGCGTCGTGCGAGGTCGTGCCCTCCGCGAGCTCGATGTCGGTGAAGAGCGGAGCGGCGGCCCGCGGATGGCGCTTCGCCGGATAGGAGTGGAGCCGGGCCATGGAGCGCCGGTCGACCCACATCCCGCCCATCTCGCGGCGAGTCCTCTCCAGGGCCGGTTCCCCGATCTCCCAGAAGGCATGCAGAACCCTGGAATCCCGCAGCTGCAGCCGGCAACGATCGATCGAGTAGCTGACCGGGGAGGTGTCCGCCGGCGCTCCGCCGATTGCCGAGGGACGCGGCTCCGGAACCTCCGCTGAAGGGACTCGTCCCGGGATGCGCTCGATCGGGCGCCGGTCGGGTCGCGGCGGCCGGGTGCGGCCGTACGAGCCATCCTGTGCGAACGAGGTTTCGCCGTCGATGCGACGGCGGTCCGGCGAGCCCGGCGGCAGCGGCCGGTCATCCGGCCGGCGCGATCGCGCCCCGGGGTGGTTTCGATCCCGCGCTCCGTCCCTGCGCAGACTCCGCTCGCGGCTGATGTACTCGGCGCGCGCGCGGATCCGTTCGGAACGCCGATCCTCGGGACGGCGATCGTCGGAACGCCGATCTTCAGGACGGTCCTGATCCGGGCGGCCCTGGTGGCCTCGCGGCCGGTTGTATTGCGGGACGTAAGCGCTGTTGCGGCGGGCTTCGCCGGTCCGGCGCAGTTCTTCCCGAGCTCCGAAGGAACGCTCGACGGCTCGCTGCCGCCCCCGCTCGGATCGGTCCTGGAGCGACTCGGATTGTACCGACGGCGGCCCCGCGGGACGTCGCAGCCGGGGGGGCGGTTGGCGCAGGTTGTGTCCCTGGGGCCCGCCGAGGAATCGGCCATAGTTCGGATCGCGTCCAAGCGCCACCGAGTTCCAGCCAGCGTCTTCATCGTCCTCGGGATCGTGACGCCCTTCGGGGCGCGGAGCCGCGGAGCGCCCCGGCTCCGGATCCCGCTGATCGACACGTGGCGAACGCGGGGCCGGCCGGGTGGAATCGGCCGAGTCGCGAGGAGAACCCGGTTCAGGCTCATCGCGCGGGGATGGCACTTCGGGTTCGCGCGCGGCCGGGCGGGACGCCTCCCCGGTTGCGCGCGCAGGCTGCCGGGTTGACGCGTCGGATGCGCGACCCCGCCCGGAGCCCAAGCTCGCGATGGCGGCGATCAGCTCGTCCTTGCTCATGGTGCTTCGACCTTTGACATCGCGGCGGCGGGCTTCTTCGAGAAGCTCCTGCCGTGTCATCTGACGCAATTCATCCTTGCGCATTCGGATGGCTTCCTCCGGCCTGAGAAGTTACAGGGCTCTCGCCCCGCATGGAAAACTCGCGCAGGATGGCGCAGAGTTCCAGATTGGCGTGGCCGGCGAGCTCCCGCAGGGCCGGCACTCCTTCGGCGGTCTGATTGCGCTCGAGCGCGCTCTCGGAGAGCAGCTCCTCCAGTTCGTGGCGGAACCGCCGCACCAGTTCGTAGACCCTGACCTCAAGCCCCGTTCGCGGCAACGGGAGCCGCAGGCGATCCGCCCGGGCCAGGGTGGCGTACGCGAGTTGGACAGATTGTAGCGCATGTGCCGGGTCGCCTTCCACCATGGCGGCGTCCAGGACCGCGTTGATCCACGAAGCGAGGGGCACCCCGACCACGGCGGCCTCGATACCGATGGAGAGCAGCTCCGAGTCCTGAAGCACGGCCGAAACGTCTTCCCACCAGTCCTCCGCCAGGTCGCTCGGGCGGCCCGGGGGCGTGCGGACGGGCATCGTCGAGGGCTCGCTGGTTCCCTCCCGTGCCGGCTCCGAGACGGGTCCCGCCTCGATCGCCAACAACGGGGTGACGGCCGGGATGCGCGCGGCCAGCGTGCGCAAGCGGTGATCCAGGCAGAACGCGGCCAGATGCCGGTGCACCGGCGGCGCCGGCACCCCGAGATCGTTCAGCGCCCGCATGGGGGCGCGCGCGGTGCGGAAGATCTCCTGCAGCCGTTCGCCTTGCTCGTCCAGGCCTCGGCTCAAGGCATGGAGGGCGATCTTCTCCCGAACCTCCGGGGAGAGATCCCGAAGGTGGTAAGTGACATCCCCGGGCGAAAGACGCACGCTCTGCGCGGTGGGGGGTTCGCCGGTGACCGCGTAGGACCATCGCCAGCGCTGCCCGGTCATCCGATCGGTGACCTGGATCGATCCACGAGCGACGCTCCCCGCGCCGGCCTCCGCCGGCTCGGCGCGACCGGAACCGGTCCGATCCGGAGCCGCTGGGGCTGTGTCCCAGACAATCGGATCTGAAGAGACCGCACCGGAGAGGACGCGATCCGCGGAGATGACCTCTTCTTCCGTCTGGGCAATGGCGGCGGGGCCAGAGGACCCGGAGGCGAGGTCGAATCGGAAGAGCCGGCGGGTGAGGGGACGTTCCAGGTCCACGGTTTCGAAGACCGCCTGTGTGGCCGCCATCTCCGGCCCGAATCGCCGCGGCAGGACAGCTTTGCGGAAGACGTTGGCCCCGTTGCCCCACTCCGGCAGGTTCGAGCGGGCCTGCTCGAGATAGCGGAGGAGAAGCGGCTGCAGGGGTTCGGCCACGAACGGCTGCGCCAGTTCGCAGGCACGCGCGGCGTAGCAGAGATTCTGCTGCACCTCGATTCCGGAGATGTCCGCGAAGAACCAAGCGCAGCTCGTATACATCAGCATGGCCTGATGGCAGGCCTCCAGGAGCATCCAGAGGTGGGTGCGCGTCTCGGCGTCGATGCTGGAACGGAGATGGCGCGCCAGAAAAGCTTCCCGGGTTTCTTCGTCCGGGCTGAGCAGCACGCTGATGTAGTCGTCGCGCGCCGCCCATGGGTCTTTGAGGATCGGACTGGTCCGCACGAGCCACGCGTTCTGGATCTGGTCCCGCACCGCGTCCAGTCCGCGCCGCAGGGGCGTGCGCCAGCGCTGGCTCCATCCCGGCTGTCCTCCGGTGGAGCAGCCGCAATCACGGGTCCAGCGGCCGATGCCGTGGACGCAGGACCATGCCGTGCCTTCACCGGTTTCGGTGAACTCCAGTTCCACCTCGTCCTGGGGCGGGCATGCGGAGAGGAACTCGCCGTAGTTCATCAGGCGCATCCGGCGTTCGGGAGCGAGGTCGTGGATGAACGAAGACAGGCACATGTCGGCAAACGGTTCATGGTGGCCGTAGATCTCCCCGTCGGTCGCGAGGTGAACGAGCATCTCCTGGCCCAGGCCGCGGCCGGCTTCTTCGAGACGTGCCGAGAAATCGTGCGCGTCGCGGAGCAGATGCTCAAAGGAAACCGCGGATGCAAGACCCGGATCATAGAAAAAGACGGTGATGGCCTGGCCGCGCTGGCCGGGAACGTTGACGGCGCAGCGGTAGGGACGGCGAGTGTCGATCGGTTGGCCGGCCGAGACATCCTTCCAGGCATGCTCGCCCAAGCGGCGCCAGCGGCGCGCCTGGTTCGGCGCCAGGATGAGGTACCGGATGCCCGCCTGGGTCACGACCTGCAGGGTCTCTTCATCGGCCGCTGTCTCGGGCAGCCAGAGTCCCTCGCTCCGGCGCGCGAACCGGTGCTCGAAGTCCCGCAGGCCCCAACGCACCTGCGTCCACTTGTCCCGGTAGTTGGCCAGCGGAAGGATCATGTGATTGTAGCCCTGCGCGATTGCGTTGCCGTGGCCGCCGTGCCGGATGACGCTGTCGCGGTCGGCCTCCTGGATCCTCCGGTAGATGTCGGGGAAGCGGCGCTCCAGGTCGCTCAGGAGCGTGGGGCCGAAGTCAAAGGAGATATGCGCGTAGTTGTTCACCAGCGCGCGGATCCGTCCGTGAGGATCCAACACGCGGCTGGAGGCATTGGGCCCGTAGCACTGCTCGGCGATCTTTTCATTCCAGTCGTGTGCCGGGGCCGCTCCTTCCTGCAGGGGGATCTCTCCGGTCCACGGGTTCTCTCGCGGAGGTTGGTAGAAGTGTCCGTGAATCGTCAGGTTCATTCGTTCCTCGTGCGTGCTTCAGGCTTCTCCGGGAGCGGCTGGCCGATGGCCCGGACACGCGCCGGGTCCCGGCACGGGCTTCATCGGACCTTCATGAAGGCTGCGCTCATCAACGTTCAGACCATGGTCCACGGGGAACGATGGTCGGACGGTACGACGCGCCGTTCGGGAACTGGCCTTGGATTCGGAGGTCGCATCGAGCCCCACGCCTGTGAACGACGGTCTTCCCGCGCGCCTGCGCTGGGGGGCTCGGCTTCGCCGGATTCAAGCACACCCTCTCCCTCAAGTCAACCTGACGGGCCGCCCGGGCCGGAAACGACAGATGTGCTGGCCTCCCTCTCTGTTCGGCGTGGGGCGGTCTTTTCTTTGGCGAAGTCCTGGCTCCAGAGTCCGCCTCGCGGGTCCGCAGCGGAGGCGGGACAGCGATCCACCCGATGGCCGGACCGCGGCCAGGGCGGGCACCGCCGGGCCAGCGCGATAGACCGCCTGGACACCATGATCGCTACGCGGCGCACCCCCGGCGGCCATACCGCAGTGCGGCGTTGATGGCGTACACTTCGCCGGACGCCCCGTCCGGAGCCTGTACAGCGCCGGCGGGCGGCCGGGCTCGCATCCGAGCCGCCCCTTCAGCCGATCTCCGGCGGGGTCAGCGAAGTTCGCCCGGATCCAGGAGGACTCATGTTGCGGTCGATCTGCCGGATCTCCTATATCGCCCTTCCTCTCGCCCTGGGCCTCGGCGCGAGTCCATCCATGGCTCGCGTCGGCTACTACCGGTCTCCCGACATCCAAGGCGACACTGTCGTCTTCTCCTGCGAAGGGGACCTCTGGGCGGTCCCGGCGGACGGCGGCGATGCCCGGCGTCTGACCACCTGGCCCGGGACGGAGGGCACGCCCCGGATCTCGCCGGATGGCCGGTGGATCGCTTTTTCCGGCACGTATGACGGCAACCGCGACGTCTACATCATTCCCTTCGGGGGCGGAGAGCCCCGGAGGTTGACCTGGCATCCCGCCGTCGACGAACCGATCGCCTGGACGCACGACAGCACCACGCTCTACTTCTCCAGTCGCCGGGAGCACCCCCATGGCGATGCCGAGTTGTACACGATCTCCCCGGAAGGCGGCGACCCCTCGAAGGTGCCGATCGGGCCGGTCGCGACCCTCGGAATCGAACCCGAAACGGGCACGTTCGCCTTCACCCGCACCAGGGGCGGCGGGACCTGGAAACGTTACCGTGGCGGAACGGCGGCGGACATCTGGGTGGGCGATCCGTCGGGAGGATCTTTTCGGCAGATCACCCACTTTGCCGGGATGGACGCGCACCCCATGTGGTTTGCCGGACGGATCTACTTCTTCAGCGACCAGGGCGGCACCGTCAACCTCTGGTCGATGCAACCGGACGGAGAAGGCCGCACCCAGCACACCGACTTCCAGAGCTGGGACGCCCGCTTTCCTTCCATGGATGCCCGGGGTCGCATCGTCTTCGGCCTGGCCGGGGATCTGCAGATCCACGATCTGAACTCCGGCCGGACCACGCCGCTAGAGATCGAACTACCGAGCGAGCGCCTGCTCACCCGCACGCGCTATCCGGACGCTGTGCAGTACCTCACCGATTTCGCGCTGGCTCCCGACGGGGAGCGCCTGGCCATCTCCACCCGGGGGGAGATCTTCTCCGTGGCCGTCAAGGACGGGGTGACCCTGCCGGTCACGCGCGGCAGTGGCGCGCGGGAAACGCGGATCAGCTACGACCGCAAGGGGGAGAAGCTCTACTTCATCACCGACGCCTCGGGGGAGGAGATGATCGCCTCCGCCGACGCTTGGGGGCGAGACACGCCCGAGACCTACTCCTCGGCGCCGGGCAGCTCGTGGCACTTCCGTCCTGTTCCTTCCCCCGACGGCCGGTGGATCGCCTACAGCGATCAGAGCCAGACCCTCTTCGTCCGCCCGATCGGAGGCGGGGACGCTCGCCGGGTGGATCAATCGGAGCTGGCGGAGATCACCGACTATGCCTGGAGCCCCGACGGCCGCTGGCTGGCCTATTCCAAGCAGAATTCGGTCGAGTTCGGATCGATCCACATCTATGACGTGAAAGATGGATCCGTCCATGCGGTCACGGGCGAGTACACCAACGATCACTCGCCGTGCTGGGATCCAGATGGAAGATATCTCTACTTCCTCAGCGACCGGACCGTCAATCCCGCGATCGGCTGGAGCGACTTCGAAACCATTCACATCAAGCCCATCCGCCCCTATCTGCTCCTGCTTCGCGACGATGTGCACAATCCCTTCCTGCGGGATGCGGGCGCTCCTCCCGGCACGGGAACGCCGCGCGAGGAGGACGAGGACGGATACGATGGCCGTGACGGCGACGGGTCCGGCCGGGACGGCGATCGGAGGGACCGGTTCGACGGGGGCGATCGCCGCGACCGGTCCGATGGGGGCGATCGTGAGGGCGCTCGTCGTGACCGCGCCGGCCGCGACGATCGAAGCGAGAACCGGGGAAGTGACCCTGACGCGCCGATCGTCCCGATCGAGATCGACTTCGATGGGCTGGCGGCGCGCGTCGAGGAACTGCCGGTGGCGGCCGGCAACTACTTTCGGCCTTCCGCCACCCGTCATGCTCTCTTCTACATCTCCACCCCGGTGCAGGGCTTGTCCGAGGAGGAGCCGGAAGAGTGGGGCGATGAACCGGACCAACCCTCCGGTGTCCTGATGATGTTCGACCTGAAGAGGAAGAAGGTGGAGACCTTTCTGGAGGGGGTATCCGCCTACGATCTCCAGCCGCGCCGCGAGCGCATCGCCGTGATGAAGCAGCGGGGCCGGATCTACGTCCTCGACACTCACGGGCCGCCCAGAGCCGAGGAGCTCGAGGAGAAGCGCGTCTCCCTGGATGATGTGGTCGTCGAACTGGATCCCCGGGAGGAGTGGCGCCAGATGTATCTCGAGGCCTGGCGCAACATGAGGGACTTCTACTGGGATCCGTCCATGCACGGCGTCGACTGGGCCGCCGTGCGCGACCAGTACATAGCTCTGCTCCCCCGGATCACGACTCAAGGCGAGCTGCAGGACCTGATCGCCGAGACGATCGGAGAGCTGTCGAACTCGCACACCTACGTCTGGGGGGGCGACCCCGGGGTGATTGTGCCCGAGCGTCCGGTCGGCCTGCTTGGTGCGGTCCTGCGGCGGGAGGGCCGGGCTTTCCGGGTGGAGCGCATCTACCGCGGCGATGATGCCGACCGCATCCGTTCCGCTCTGTCGGAACCCGGCGCGATGGTTCGGGAAGGCGAGTACATCCTGGCCATCAACCACGAACCTGTCCGCGAAGGAGAGCCGCTGGAGGCGATGCTGGAGAATCGGGCCGGCCAGGAAATCCTCCTGACGGTCAACACGCGCCCGCAAGACTCCGGCGCGCGCCGGGTGGTCGTCCGTGCCATGACCGAGGCGCGCGAGCGGGCTTTGCGCTACGCCGATTGGGTGCGCCAGAACCGCGAGTATGTCCTCCGCCAGACCGGCGGCCGGATCGGCTACGTGCACATCCCGGACATGGGCAGCCGCGGGCTGCGCGAGTTCCAGACGTGGTTCCATCCCCAGCTCTCGCGCGAGGGAATGGTCGTGGATGCCCGTTGGAATGGCGGAGGATTTGTTTCCCAACTCGTGGTCTCACGTCTGCTGCGCCAGATCCTGATCTGGGATCGCGCGCGTTGGGGAGGCGTCTACACCTATCCCAGCCGGGTGTTGAACGGTCCGTTCGTGGTCTTGACCAACGAGCACGCCGGTTCGGATGGAGACCTTTTCGCGGCGGCCATCCAGACGGCCGGCGCCGCTCCCATCATCGGGAAGCGCTCCTGGGGCGGCGTGGTCGGCATCCGCGGCGACAAGCCGCTCCAGGACCTCGGGATGGTCACCCATCCGGAGTACGCCTGGTGGCAGTCGCGCAACGGCTGGGGATTGGAGAACCACGGGGTGGACCCCGACATCGTGGTCGAGAACCTTCCCCAGGATGTCGGACGGGGCGTTGATGCGCAGCTCGATCGCGCGATCCAGGAAGTGCTGAAGCGGCACGCCGAGAAACCTCCGCAAAGGCCGGTTTTCGGTCCGGCACCGGACCACAGCCGCGAGGCATTCCGGCGGGAGCGCTGACATGGCCGAGCCATCGATGGGAGCCGCATCGGCCGCACCGGCAAGGAAGTCCGGACGGCGGTCCTCCTCGAGCCCTGCATCCGGGAGGCGCCGTTCCCGGCCCGGAACAAGCACGGCCGGCGAGTTCCGCCTCTTCGGGATGGGCATCCCCAATCCCGTTCTGTGGGCGGCGGGGCTGGCGCTGCTGCTGCGGGTGGCGCACGTCCTGGCCAATCGCGACAATCCGTTCTTCCACTATCTTCCCGTGGACAGCGCCGCCTACGATCGCTGGGCCCAACGAATCGCCGGGGGGGAGTGGATCGGCAACTCCGTCTTCTACCAGGATCCGCTCTATCCCTATTTCCTCGGGGTCTTCTACAAGCTCTTCGGCCGTCACCTCACCGGGCTTCTGGTGCTTCAGAGCGTTCTCGGCAGCATGAACGTCCTGCTGCTGGGGGGCATCGCCGGCCAGCTCTGGAACCGGCGCGCCGGCGTGGTTGCCGCATTTCTGGCAGCCATCTACGCGCCGTTCGTCTTCTACGACGGACTCGTCTTGAAAACGTTCCTCGAAGTGCTGCTGCTCAACGCCGGCCTCCTCGCCGCGATCCTGGCAGCCCGCCGGTGCGGCTGGGGGGGCGGGTCCAACGGAGCCGCCGCCGCGACGGACATACGGTCGGCGCGTATCTACGCCCTGCTGGCCGGCTTCGCCTTCGGCTTCGGCACGCTGGCGCGGGCCAATTACCTTCTCCTGGCCCCGCTTGTCCTCCTCTGGTTCTGGATGGCCGGGCGCGCCGCGGGCTCTCGCGTGAACCCCCTGCGCGTCGGGGCGCCGCCGTTCCTGGCCGGACTTGCTTCCATTCTCGTGATCGTGCTGCTTCGCAACGGCGTGGCCGCCGAAGACTGGGTCCTGACCACCTCCCAGGCGGGCCAGAACTTCTACATCGGCAACAACCCGGAGAACCAACGAGGAAGTTATACAGCGCCCTCGTTCGTGCGCCCGGACCCGCAGTATGAGCAGGAGGACTTCCTTCGGGAGGCGGAACGGCGGAACGGGCGGGAGCTGACCCCCTCCGAGGCTTCCCGCTACTGGATGAACGAGGCCTGGTCACACATCCTCGCCAATCCAGGCATGACCGTGAAGCTCTTCGTCCGCAAGCTGAGGCTTTACTTCCACCGCTACGAGATCCCCGACAACGAGGACATCAACTTCTGGGGGAGATATTCCCCGTGGCTGCGTTACAACCCGGTCCGTTTCGGTCTGATCGGCCCGCTCGCCCTGGTCGGGATGGTTCTGGCCTGGCGGCGGCGGCGCGATGTGGCGCTGCTGCACCTGGTCTTCTGGGCCTACACCCTCTCGGTGGCGGCGTTCTTTCTGTTCGGACGCTATCGGCTCCCCGGCGTGTCACTCCTGCTCGTCTTTGCAGCGATTGCCGTGGTGGAACTCCTAGCCGCGATTCGCCGGCGGGACCGCGCGGCGTCCGGGCTCGTCGCGGCGGCATTGGTGCCGGCGCTGCTGATCGTGCACGGGCCCAATCCCGAGGAGGCCGGCCCGATGTCTCCCGAGATGTACACCAACCTCGCCATGGCCTCGCTCCAGCAGGGCCGGACCGACGAGGCCCTGCAGTACAACCGCGAGGCCGTGCGCTTGGCGCCGTCGTGGAGCGAGGCGCGCTACAACCTGGGTATCACCCTCTACCGCAGCGGCCGGCTCGAGGAGGCCATCGCCGAGTTCGCCGAGGTCGTGCGCGTGATGCCCGACCACGCGGCCGGCTGGTCCTACCTGGGCAACCTCCACGAGGAGGCGGGCCGGCTGGAAGAGGCACGGGCTGCCCTGCGCCGGGCGTGGGAGATCAATCCCGAGTCGCCGGCCAATCTCTTCAACCTGGCGCGCGTGGAAGGCGAGCTGGGCCACCGGACGGAGACGATGGAACTGCTGGCCAGGCTCTATGCCATGAACGATCCGCAGTTTTCCGTGGACGGCAGGCTCATCGAGGCGCGCCTTCTGGCGCAAACGGGGGACCGGACGGCGGCGGCGGCGGTGCTGCGGGACTATCTGCGGAAGCGGCCGGAGAGCCCGATGCGGTCCCAGCTGGAGGCCTCGATCCGGGAGTGGGAAGCGCCTTGATGGCGCGCCTCGATCCTGGCCCAACGTGAGAGGACTTGACGCGCCTCGATCCTGGCCGAGGGTTGGAGGAGGCGCCAGCTCTCAGTGATCCGTATCGCCCGGGTCCCCGGCGAGCCCATGACAAGTGCCGTCTTCCAGGATCACGTGCCGGGCGTGGAACGTCGAGATCGACTCGAGTTCGCCGGGGAGGTGGACCCACCTCTCC
This sequence comes from Candidatus Eiseniibacteriota bacterium, assembly GCA_029569475.1. The sequence continues at coordinate 36,218 of JAKQSZ010000035.1, forward strand.
TCCGCGCTCAGTCGCTCCGCCGCCTGCCGCGCGTCCGACAGAGCCTGGGCGCGCAGACGCTCCCGGTCCTGCCGCGTAAGGACCTCCCCCGGGGGAGCGAGGTCGCCTTCCAGAGCATGATCGATGCCGAACCGCACCGGAGGATCCTCCCATCCCCGCGGCACCCAGGCGCCCGTGTCGAGGCGGAGTTCGTAGCGGCTGAGAAACCGGCTGCCGTGCTCGGCCACGAAGTCGACACCATCGAGGAGGTATTCGATCTCCTCGTCGCTCATCGTGTAGTGCACGTTTACCCGCACCCACCCCGGCTTGATCGCCTGACAACCGCGGCCAACAGCGCCGCGGTACCGTTCGGATGTCGGCTCGTCGATGCCCAGAAGGCGGTGGCCGTAGGGGCCGGCGCAGCTGCACCCCGCACGGGTCTGGATTCCGAAGAGGTCACAGAGCAGGCGGGTGACGAAGCGCGGGTGGAGGTAGCGGTCGCGGCTGCGGACATTGAAGGCCACGATGCCGATACGCCGGGCCGGGTCGGGGTTGCCGAGTAGCTCGATGCGCGGATCCTCGAGCCAGCGATCCATCACACGGCAGAGATGCCGGAACTCGAGCTCGCCGATCAGGGCAGAACCGAGACGCTCCTTCACCTGGACGGCCAGGGCCGCCCGCATGACTTGCAGGATGCCGGGCGTGCCAGGCTTCTCCCGCTCCTCGATGTCGGGGAGGAAGTCATGGTCGTTCGGCCCGACGTAACCCACCGTCCCGCCGCCTCCGAAACTGGGAGGAAGGTCGGGGTTGTACAAGCGCCGGTGGAAGATCAGCACGCCGCTGCTGCCCGGACCGCCCAGGAACTTGTGCGGCGAGTAGAGGATCGCGTCCGACCAGCTCCCATCCTCGCCCCGCACGTCGATGGGGTCGTACGGCGCGGCCGCGGCCCAATCGAAGCAGGCGATGGCATCGTGGCGGTGCAGCAGGCGGGCCACCGCCCGCACGTCGGTTTTCATCCCGGTCACATTGCTGGCGGCCGAGAAGCACCCGATCTTCTGCCGCCCCGCATGGCGCGGATCCGCCAGAGCGGCGTCCAACACGCCCAAGTCGACGGCGCCCTCGGCATCCTCGGGAATCTCCACGAGATGGCAGAGGCCCTCACGCCAGGGAATGACGTTGCTGTGGTGCTCGTACGGTCCGATGAAGACGACCGGCACGTCGGGAGAACGGAACAGTTCCTCGCGGCGGCGTTCCATCAGCGCGGGGGGTACGTAGATCCCCAGGATCTGCATGAGCCGGTGGATGGCCTCGGTCGTCCCGGATCCGCAGTGGACGATCCTGTAGTCCTCGCCGGCGTGGACCGCTTCCTTCAGGATGCGCTCGGCCGCGTGCAGACGAAGCGAGGTGGCCCGGCCGGTGGCGTCGTCCTCGGTATGGGTGTTGGCGTACTCGCTGAGGGCGGTCCGCTGGAGGTAGCTCTCGATGAAAGACAGGCCCCGGCCCGAGGCGGTCCAGTCGAAGTAGTGGATCAGGCGCTCACCGAAGGGTGTCCGGACGCGCTGGTCGCGGCCCACGGTGGAAGCGCGGAGAAAATCGAGCAACTCAGTGTCCAACGCGACCCACCTTCCCGACTCGGCAGACCTTCTTCATCAGCTCGCGGGGCGTGCCGCGCGACATGAACCGGCACGACCCGGCAGGTTCGTGATCTGCCGGGCCGGCGATCGCGCTGCGGGCGTCCCGCTCCCGCGCGAAGTGTACACGACAGAGTTCGGCTGCCCGATCGATCATGCTATACTCGCTGGTTGCCTCTTCCCCCGCCGGCGTGCGGCAGCCGTTCCCGCGAATCCCCTGAGAGGAGCGTCATCGCCGGCCCGATCCGGAAGGAGATCCGCTTCGATGCGACTCTCGAGATCTATCCAGGCGGCTCCCCGCCGCCTCGCCGTGTCGCGGCGACGGCCCGGCCGGTCTTCCCACCGCCGGCAGGGCAGTTCAGCCAGCCTGTTGGCGTTCTGGATCCTCACTTGCGTGTGGCTTTCGTGGTGGCGGGCCGAGGCGCTGGCTGCCACCGCGGCTCCGCCGGACTTCGGGGGGGCTCCGGTGCACCCGTTGGATCTTTCGCGCGACGGCACCACCCTTTGCGCCGTGCACCTCGCGGATGCCCGGCTGGCCATCTTCGACGTCGCTGGGGAAGGTCCCCCGATCCGCCGGGCCCTCATCCCGGTAGGCCTGGAGCCGGTCACGGTGCGCCTGCGCAACAACCATGAGGCCTGGGTGGTGAACCACCTCTCGGATACCGTCAACCGGGTCGACTTGGCGAACGGGCGCGTTACCGCCACCCTCCGCGTCGGCGATGAGCCCACCGATCTGATCTTCGCCGGCAATCCGGAGCGGCTCTTCGTCTGCGTGCGCGGCGGGCCATCCCGCCAGGGAGCGCTGCAGGTCTTCGACCCGGACACCCCCCTGGAGATGATCGCGGAGATCCCGTTGCGGATCTCCCGGCCTCGCGCCCTGGCCTGCTCCGCGGATCTCCAGAAGATCTACGTCTGCGCTCTCGACGGCGGCAACCAGACCACCATTGTTCCCTACGACGCGGTGCTCCAAGGGGGAGGGGCGCCTCCGCCGGTGCCGCCGATGGACCCGTCGCTTCCCTTCCCGCCCGCTACGGGATTGATCGTGCAATGGAACGCGGGCCACTGGATGGACGAGATCGGCCGGTGGTGGGACGCCTGGCTGCCCTACCGGGTCCTGGATCATGACATCGCCATCGTCGACGCTTCGGCACTGGTGCTGACCGGCCACGTCGGCGGGGCCGGCACGAACCTCTTCAATCTGGCCGTGCATCCGAGAACGGGCGAGATCCACGCCACGAACCAGGAAGCGTTCAACCAGGTCCGCTTCGAGCCGAACCTCCGCGGCCATTTCGCGCAGAACCGTATCAGCGTCGTTCATCCGAGCGCCGGAACCGTCACGACGCGGCACCTCAATCCCCACATCGACTACGAGATCCCCGAGGGGAGCGAGGCTGAGCGGGCGCTCTCTCTCGGCCTGCCGCTGGATGTGGTCATCGCCCGGGACGGCACGACCTATGTCGCCGCCTTCGGATCGCGGATGGTCGGCGTGCTCGGACCGCGCGCCGGGGTGGTCGCCCGTTTGCCGGTGGGGCGCGGCCCTTGCGGACTGGCGCTGGATGAGGACCGCGGGCTCCTGTACGTGCTCAACCGCTTCGATGCGAGCATCTCCGTTGTCGACCTGGCGCGCGGGAACTCGGTGACCGAGCCCCTGGGCTTCGATCCGACCCCCGCGTCGATCGCGGAGGGAGCCGATCTCTTCTTCCACACCAATATCAGCTCCGCCCACGGCGATCTCTCCTGCGCCTCGTGCCATCTCTTCGGTGACGTGGACGGACTGGCCTGGGACCTGGGCAACCCCCAGGGAGAGTTCGTCGATCCGCCCTTCTACGGCCTGCATGGCTTCCACCCCATGAAGGGGCCGATGATCACGCAGAGCCTCAAGGGCCTGCCGGGGACCGGCCCGTTGCACTGGCGGGGTGACCGGCCGGCCTTCGCGGATTTCAATCCCGCCTTCGTCAGTCTGCTCGGGCTCCACCAGCCGTTCGACCCGCTCCAGATGGAACTCATCCAGGAGTACATCTTCACCCTCCGGCACTCGCCGAACCCCTACCGGCGGCTGGATGACGGCCTTCCCCCCGGCGTCCCGGAGGCGGGCGACCCGGCCAACGGAGAGATCGTCTTCCATCGCCCCGGCACCGACGAGTTCGCGGCCTGTGTGGATTGCCACGCACTCCCCACCGGAACCAGCGGGATGCTCTTCGACTCGGAGTTCATCCACAACCAGCAGGATTTCAAGGCTCCCCACCTGCGAGGCCTGTACAACAAGACATCCTTCGAGCTCAACGGGCGCGAGACGCTGCGCGGGTTCGGCTATACCCACGACGGGTCCTTCCATGACCTGAGGTCCTTCCTGGAAAACCCTCGATTCACGTTCCAATCCGAATCGGAGCTGGAGGACGTGCTGGCGTTTCTCCTCTGTTTCGACTCCGGGGCCTCCGCCGCCGTCGGCGAGCAGGTCACGATCCTGCTCGAGGAGACTTCCGGGGAAGTCGACACGGAGGGTCGCGCCCGCCTCGACACCTTGATGGCCCGCGCCGACTTCGGCGCGGCGGGCCTGGTTGCGCACGGTCCATCCGCCAACGGCGAGTCACGCGGTTGGTGCTACATCGGTGGCGGCCGCTGGATCTCGGATCGCGAGCACGAAGGGGAGATCACGATCGATCAGCTCTTCGCCGAGGTCGCCCCCGGCGCCAACGTGACGTTCCTTGGAGTGCAGGCTGAGGAGCGGATGAGGATCGGCGTGGACCGGGACCGGGACGGGATCCGCGATGGCGATGAGCGGGATGCGGGAACCGACCCCGAGCATCCAGGGTCGGCGCCTTCGCATGCTCCACCGGTCCGGCTCGCCGAAGCCGGGAGCCCGGACCGGCTCTCCCTCGGATCGAATCCAGCGGGCCCCGGCGGAACCAGGCTGTTGTACAACCTCGGCGCTTCCGGCCCCATCGCCCTGGTCATCTACGACGCGGGGGGACGCGCGGTGCGGCGGCTACGACAGGACGCCGTCCACGACGCCGGGGAGAACAGCGCCTGGTGGGATCTCAAGGACGAGCGCGGGCGGGCGGTCGCGGCGGGCATGTACTTCGCCCGGTTGGAGACGGGGCGGGGAAGCCAGGGCGCCAGGATCGTGGTCCGGTAGAGGTCGACAGAATCACCCGGATCGATCGGACGTGAGAGGCAGCCCGGGGCGCCTGGGATCGACGGCCAGGCCGTAGACCAGATGGCGCGGACGATCCGCCACTCGGCCCCGGGGGAAGCTGCCCTGGCCGAGTCCGCCGAAGAAGGTCGCCAGGATGGTGCTGACGACGAGGGCCGACCCTCCGAGGATGAAGCCCAGTTGCCACACCCATCGGACCTCGTGGGCAATGGCGTCCCGGTTACTGGTAGTCGCCCGTGTAGTTCCGGTCGAACTCGTCCCGCGGGAACAGGTCCGAGTTGTGGTCGCCCCGGGCATAGGCCTCGCGCCCGGCCCCCTCGATCCGCGTCACCGTCATGGTATCGAGGAACTGATCGATGAGCCGGGTCGACTCAGGCCCCAGGCCCGCGTCAGCGAAGTACTCCTGGGTCCAGGGCTCGTGCAGACGTGCGCGCACCGAGTCGGGCTCGAAGACGATCGGCTCGTTACCCGCGATGATGAAACTGGCGAAGTGGGGCGAGTGGAAGTCGAGCACGTAGGGGAAGACCTGTACGACGGTGCGCCGCGTCCGCTCCGTGGGCACATAGGTGCAGAGGATGCCGCCCGTCTTGAGCCGACTACGGCAGAGTTCGAAGAACTCCCGGGAGTAGAGAGCCCCGCTGTAGGCCATGTTGGGCTCCAGCCCGTCGGCCTCGATCATGTCGTAGAGCCGGCCATCGGTGCGCAGGGCCAGCCGGCCGTCCGTGAACGACATCCGGATGCGGGGATCCGTCAGGACCGCCCGCACACACGGGAAGGCGGCGTCTTGATCCAGCTTCCGCAGGACGTCCACCTCTGGCTTGACGATCTCGTAGACGTGGATGCGCTCCACGTGGGGCCGGCAGCCCGCGGCCCAGGCCGTGTTCCCACTGCCCAGGCCGACGATCACCGCTTCGCGGATCTCCGGGCGGGACAGCACGGGCAGGGCGCCCAGCAGCGTGTGCTCGTCGCCGAAGGGCACCTTGCTGTGCATGTTGCCGTTGACCCGCATCGAGACCCAATCGGGTCGGACGATCTGGATGGCCGCCATGCCCGTGGCGTCCTCGGCGACGATGGCGCCACCTGGATTCATTCCATGCAGCCGCGCCCAGAAGGCGCCGGGGAAGGGAAGCAGGGCCACCAGGATGATGTGCGCCAGAGCGCCCCCGGCCAGCAGCCACCGGCGCCGGCCGGGTTCGGTCCGCCGAATCCCCAGCGCCAGAAAGACCAGTCCAAGCAGAAGGACGAACCGCAGCGAGAGCGGCGTGCCGAAGGCGCCGATCAAAAACGCGCCCGTGATCAGGCTGCCGAGCATCGAGCCGATGATGTTGGCTGTCTGCACGGCTCCGGTGCGCCAGCCGATCTGTCCCAGGCTGGTTTGCACGGTGCGTTGGAGCAGCGGGTACGTGAATCCCATGAGGAATACCGGCGCGGCCAGGAGGAAGACCGGCAGGAACAGGTAGACCAGCAGGAACTTTGAGGTGATTTCGCCGGAGCCTTCCGCCGAGGGCTGCAGGAAACCTCGGTAGACGGCGCTGATGTCCACCCCGTCGGGCAGGTACCAGTAACTGTGCAGCTGTCCGAAGAGCGGACTCCCCGAGGGGGCGTGGGTCAACAGGACCAGACCCGCCGCGGCCAGCAGGGTGATGTTCCATTGGCCGAACAAGAAGGCGCGCTCGACCCGGCGAATCCGCTCGACCGCGGCCATCCCCGCGAAGCTCCCCAGCGCCAGGACCACGAGGAAGATCCCGAGGAGGTGCCCGAAGGTGTACGGGCTGGCCTTAAGCGCCACATCCAGGGTCCGGAACCAGAGCACTTCCAGCGAAAGGGCGATGAAACCGCTCAAGCCGTAGAGGATGACCCACCGAACCCACGACGATCCGGATCCTTCCGGGAGCGAGACGGGCACGGAGTCCAAGCCGGGGCCCCTGGAGCGGGAGACCGAGGTCGCTGCGGATCCACCTGGATCCGAGATGGACACCGTTGTGGGGGCCGCCGGGGACTCGGGTCCGGGGATGGCCCCCCGGGCGGATTCCAGGGGCCGCGCAGCGCCGGAGACCCCGGCGGGATCGGAGACGGCGGCGCCCGCGCGACGCGTCAGGATCAGCACGCCCGCTGCGGCGGCGAAGTTGAGTACCGCCCCGAAATAGATGGTGCCAGAGAACCCGAGGCGTCCGATCAGGAGCCAGACCGACATCAGCGCTCCGACTCCGCCGCCCAGCGTGTTGAGGCCGTAGAGCAGCGCCAGATTGCGCGCGGCCCCTGTCGTGTCCCGGATCACGCCCCGGGCAATGAAGGGCAACGAAGCCCCCATCAGCAGGGTCGGAATCAAGACGAGGCTGAAATGGATCAGCGGCAGCAGTGCGGGATAGGCCGCCAGACGGCCCAGGCGGAGGTAGGCAACGTCATAGTAAAGCCACGGACTGATGAGCGCGAAGGCGCCGATGAGGAGCTCGCAGCCGGCGAAGGCCAGGATGGCGCGGCGCGGCGTCAGGCGGTCGGCCAGTCGCCCGCCGATCAGGCTGCCGAATCCCAGACCAGCCATGAACGCGGTCACGATCATCATGACCGAGTAGATGTGCACCCCGGAGAAGATCCCCAGGATGCGCTGCCAGATCACCTGGTAGAGAAGTGCCGCGAACCCCGAGAGAAAGAACAAGGCGCCGGCGCCCCATCCCCCTCCCCGGATCGCGACCGCAAGCTCAGGACTGGGAAGCGTCCCCTCCTGCTGCGTGGACGTGGCTGGGAGTCGCATTGTCCGGATTATCCGGAAGCGGGGACATGGGGCGCAATGAGCATTTGGCGTGCCGTGAGGTCCGCTCTGGCGGTGCCACGTTGCCCTGGCTTGCGGGACCTCGGAGATCCGGCCATAATCCACGGCGAAAAGCGCCCCTGGCGCTGCTGCGCATTCATCGGGGAAGGCGGGGTGCCGCTTCCACTCATCGGAAGTGAAAGCGGGCCGGCCGGGACAGGCCGGGCGGACCCCGGAGAGACCGGCCTCAGGTCGTTCCTACATAGGGGGAAGACATGGATAGGGGGAGGTTCATGACGCAGTCCGACCGCGCTGGAAGCCGCACCCTCGGGCGGGCTACCTGGCTTCGAGATCTTCTGGCGCTCGCGCTTATCCTGGCGGCAACCGGGGCATGGGCCCAGGAAGGGACGGAGGAAGAGAAGAAGGTTCTGGAGCCGGGCAAATGGTACCCCAGCCTCGAGGGGGGAATCCAACTCACACAGAGCTCGTATAGCGACAACTGGTCGGGCGGCGACAAGGGATCCATGGTCTGGGCCGCCATCGTCCAGGGGCAACTCGAGAACCAACTGCGACCGTGGGTGAACTCGCGCAGCGTCCTCAAGCTCGCCTTCGGACAGACGCACCAGCAGAGGGCCAACGCTTCCGGCAAACGCCACTGGGAACAACCCGACAAGAGCTCGGACCTGATCGACTTCGAGACGATCGCCCGGTTCACCCTCGGCGGGTTTGTCGATCCCTTCCTCGGCTTCCGGCTCGAGTCCCAGTTCCTCGATGCCACGGACCCGCTGGGCCGGGAGATCGCCTTCAACCCGGTGAAGTACAAGGAGTCGGCCGGTGTCGCGCGGCAGATCCTGCGCACCGAGAACCGCGACCTCCTCAGCCGGTTCGGCTTCACCTTCCGCCAGAGCAGCCGCAAGTACTTCATCGAGGCCACCAGCGACCGCAAGCGCAGCGACACGACCAACGACGGCGGCCTGGAGTGGACCACCGAGTACAAGGACAAGAAGTTGACCGAACGGATCTCCTGGTCGAGCAAGGCGACCTTGTACAAACCGGTCTTCTACTCCGGGGATGACGAGTTCGACAAGCTCTCGGACGCTGTTCTTCAGGGGGCCGGCCTGGACACGGACCTGGGAGACTTCCCCAAGGCGATCGACGCGTCGTGGGAGAACATCTTTGCCAGCCAGCTTACGAAGATCCTGTCGGTCAACCTGTACCTGAACCTGGTCTATGACAAGTACGACAACAGCGTTGTTCCGCTGCTCGACGAGAACGGCGTGCTGAGCAATGGGACCGCGGTCAAGGCGGCGGTGCGCAAGGCCGGGCAGTACAAGCAGGTTCTGGGACTCGGGGTGACCTACCGGTTCCTCTGATCTGATTCGGGACTAGTCGAGCCAGGACCCGAAGCGTTCGATTCGGAGGCGATCCCAGGGGGCGGCCCCTGTCTCCTTGTTCCAGGAAAGGGCGATCAGGCGCGCCGTGCCGATGATGTTGTCCTCTGGGATCGCGCCGAAGTAGCGGCTGTCGCGGGAGTCGTCGCGATTGTCGCCCATGAGGAAGACCGTTCCCGGGGGGACGCGGTAGGGGCCAAAGTTGTCCCGGTTGCCCATTTCATCCAGGATCCCCGGCTGCTCGTAGTCCGGAGGCAGAACGTAGTCATCCTGGTGCACGACATAGCGTGTCTCGTCCCGAGGTTCTCCGTTGATCCAGACCTGCTTGGAGCGGACCTCGACCAGGTCGCCCGGCAGGCCGATCACCCGCTTGATGTACTGCCCCGACGGGCAGTCCGGAACCTCGAAGACCACGATGTCGCCCCGCTTCACGCCCCGCAGTCCGGGCAGCTTGACCGCCGGGAGGTGCACGCCGAGGTCCGTCCACGGGATGCCGATCCAGTGAGGCGTGCGGGGGCCCAGCGTCAGCTTGTCGGCCAACAGGAAGTCACCGGGCCGGATCGTCCGTTCCATGGAGCCCGTGGGCACCTGGTAGGCCTGGACAATGCCGATCTGCAAGGTCAGGAAGATCAAGAGGAAGGAGGGGACCTCGCGAAAGGCCCGCCCGGCGGGGCGGTATCGCCGACTGGGACTGCGGTGGTTTGTGGTCATCGGGATCTCCTGTCTCCATTCTCGAAGATCGTCCCGCCGGTCGGAACCGACCGGTCTCCGTCGCCTGGACAGCCTCCGGTCCGGTGAACCCGCGAGAAAGCGAGTCGGTTCCCACGCGGTAGCCATCGGACGGGCCCCACGAGCGGACCAGAACCCTCCCGGGCCCCTCAGGCCCGAGTCTCTCGATAGCGTCGCCGCCGGCGGTGTACACTCATGGACTCACGGGGGCGAACAGGATCTCCGAACTTTGGCTCTCGCCCGGCGCGAAGGAGAAAGACCAAATGACGTTGACTGAAGTGCTCAAGCAGGAAGCCCAGGCCATGTACGCGGTCACGGAAAAGCTGTTCGGTCTCGTGCAGCCATCCGATCTGGGCTGGAAGCCCACCACCGGCTCCAACTGGATGACGGTCGCTCAGGTGATGCATCACTGCACCAATGCCTGCGGCGTCTGCGTGAAGGGATTCGTCACCGGAGACTGGGGGCTTCCCCCGGGGGCCTCGTTCGAGGACATGCCGGCCGAGGCCATGATGCCCCCGGCCGAGAAACTGCCGGCCGTGCAGAGCGTGGAAGAAGCGAAGCGCCTCCTGGCCGAGGACCGCGAGATCGCCATGCGTTTCCTCGCGGAAACAGGGGAGGAGAACCTGCTCTCCCGGAAGATGGCCGCCCCGTGGGGAGGACCGGAGACAACCCTCTTCCAGCACCTCGATCACATGATCGGCCATCTGGGACAGCACAAGGGGCAGCTTTTCTACTACCTGAAGCTCATGGGCAAGAACGTGAACACGATGACCCTCTGGGGCGATTAGCCCCACTCCAGGATGGTTGGACGCCTGCGTCGCTTCGCCTCCGGAACTCTGCTCTTCCGGAAAGTGAGCGCGTTACATCATCGCTGGCCATCCTCTCCGGGGTGGCCAGCTCGTTGGCCGACCGCGCCGGGCACGGCCCGTCATCCGACGAAGATCGGCCGCACGGAGAGCCGTCGTGGGGTGTTGGCGGCGAGCAACGGCTTGCCCGCGGTCTCCGCAGCCATCCTTTCCAGGAACGCGTCCAGCGGCACTTCGACCTGTTCCCCGAGTCGCGGCCGCACCGCCAACGCGCCTCCGGACAGCTCTCTCTCTCCAACCACCAGAGCGTAGGGAATCCACTCCCTCTCCGACTCGCGAATCTTCCTGGTGATCCTGAGCGGTCGATCGTCAACGTCGACGCGGTAGGGAATCCGTTCGGCCAGTTGCAGCGCTCCTTCGACATGCGCTTCCGCGACGGGCAGAACCCGCACCTGGATGGGGGCGAGCCACACCGGAAAGAACGCTTTCTCACCTCGGCTCAGCCGCATCGCCTGGGTCTCCAGAATCGCATAGACGTTGCGGTCGACCGACCCGGAAACCGAGGTATGCATGAGAAGGGGCCGTTTCCGCGTGCCATCCTCCGCCACATAGCTGATCTCGAACCGCTCGCTGTTCTCCACATCGATCTGAACCGTCGAGAGGCAGGCAGCCTTCTTCGCCGAGTCGATGAAGTTCATCTCGAACTTCGCCACGAAATAGAAGAAGCGCTCGTCCCAGACCTCGACCAGGGCGGGACGACCCAGTGTCCTCATGATCTGCTCGATGAAGCCCGGGTTCTCGTCCAGGAAGCTGCGGACGAAACGGATGGCGGGGACGCACTCCAGCTCGATGTCCCTCAGCCATCGCAGGCACAGTGACACCTGGCGGATGAACTCCGCCTTTGCCATGTCCGTGTCGCGCACCAATGTGTGCATATCGGGCATGGTGAAGGCGCGCAGGCGCCGGAGACCGGCCACCTCGCCGCTCTGCTCGCGCCGGAAGGAAAAGTGCGTCAGCTCGTAGAGGCGCATCGGAAGATCGCGATGGGAGGTGACCATGTCCCGCTGGATCATGTATTGACCGAAGCAAGCGGCAAAGCGCAAGAAGAACTCCTTCTCGTCGCTCTTCACCACGTATTGGCGAGCTGGAAACCGGTGCAGGTACTTCGACAAGGCCGGGTGACCGTAGTCATACATGATCGGGGTCTCGACCTGCATGGCGCCGTAACCAACGACCATGTCGGTCACGCGCTGTTCCAGGAGCCGCTTCATGATCAGCCCCTTCGGATACCAGCGCAGATTGCCGGAGTCGGAGGCCGGCTCGTAGTCCACCAGCTCCTGTTCGCGCATGAGCTTGATGTGGGGCGGCGCTTCCTCTACCTGACGAGTGCCCTCGCGTTCATATGCGAATAGATCGTCCAGGCCCGGGTCCGCGGCGAAACTGAACGCATCCGCGGCAACAAAGGAGCCGTCCGGCTGGTACACCCGCCATTCCGATCGCAGCGTCTTCTCCGCGGCCAAAGCTTTCGATTCGGCGACCTCGACCCGAGGCGTTCCGCCCGCCTGACCGGCGGGAACCAGGGTCATGGCCAGCTCGGAGAGAGGGTGTCCCTTGCACCGGATTTCGAACGCCTTGTAGTAGCCGAAGGGAGCGCGATGGATTTCGAGGCCGGCGCAGCCCCGGAGAAACTCGAACGATGTGTCCAGCACCTCAGTGGCGATGCCAGGCCGGGCCAGGTCGCTGGAGAGATGGGCGTAGGGGTAGACCATGATCCGTCTGGCGCCAATCTTCTCCGCGGTGTTCCGGATCTGGTTGGCCGCCTGTGTGGCCACATCCTTGACGCCGGACTCGTCCACCTTTTCCACAGCTATGAACGCGACGAGTACCTCCTCGACCTCACCGCGCTCCTCGCCGGGGCGAAGCGCGTCGGTGTGCGCGGCGACGCTGGTCTTGTCCTGTACCTGAAACGCAAACCTGTCCGCATGGATCATCATCAGGCGCATGGGGGCTCCTCTGGGCTCCGTCTTGGAGTGGCCGCTACTTGGCAGGTGCAGGATAGCACCCGCGCGCAGGATCCCGACACCTCCGGAGTCTCCCGATCTCCCGGTGAACCAGCGCCTCGCGGTGTGCCGCCAGAGATACGGACGGCGCCGCCCTCCCGCCGGTCTGAACCACGGAAGGGCGACGCCGCCGGGGCGCCCCATGTGCCCGTGAGGGTCTGGGCGAGAACCGTCCCTACCTCGTCGGGACCAGCTCGACTCGGCGGTTTCTCGCGCGGCCCTCCTCCGTGTCGTTGGACGCAATCGGCCTGGCCTCTCCATAACCGCGCACCGTCAACCGGTCCGCGGCAACGCCGAGCGCGACCAGACGGTCGCGGACGGTCCGGGCCCGCCGCTCGGAGAGCCGCAGGTTGTATGCCTCGGAACCCTTGCTGTCCGCGAAGCCCTGCACCTCGAGGCGCAACGAGGGATCACGCTGCAACATCTCCGCGTTTCGCTGCAGGATCTCCTCGGCGCGGGGAGTGAGCCGGTCGACATCGTATTCGAACTCGACCAGCCGCAACTCCAGCGGCGGAAGAGGCGGCGCCTCGGAGCGCGGCGGCTCCGGCGCGGGTGGTGGAGGAGCCGGGGCCGGCGGCGGAGGGACCGGTGCGGGCGGCGGTGGTGGAGGCGGCGGTGGAGGCGGCGATGGCCGGACCGACTCGGGCATCTCTGCGTCGCGTCCGCCGAAGAGGTGCGAGAGCCCCAGGGACGCCTCCGCGTTGTGCTGCCACGAATCCACCCAGCCGCCCACGTCCATGCTGCGCACGCGTGCATCCAGGCGGAGCAGCCATGGGTCCGAGAGCCGCCAGGAGTAACCGGCGCCGCCGTGGATTCCGAAGCCCCACTCATCCAGGTCTTCGATCTGCACGCGTTCCGCGCCGCCGCCCAGACCGAGGAAGGGTCCGGTCCGCCCGCCATGGAACCTGTACAAGAGCGTCAGCCGGTAGGAGTCGAAATCCGCATCGTAGGTGCCCGGCCGCGTAAACACCGTGCCCGCCTGGGGGAGCGTGCCCTTTACCTCTCCCCAGAATCTCTGGGCGCTCAGCTCGACCCCCCAAAGCCCGAGGGGAGCGATGCCGAAACGGGCACCGGCCAGCGGTCCGAAGCGCCGTTTGTCGAGACCATGCTTGTCGTTGTTACCGGCGCCGCCAAAGATGCCCAGCTCGAAGGGGGGAGAACCCTGATCGGATCCGGACATCGCGGTACGGTGTCCATCGGATCCGGTTTGTGCATGAGCGCATCCTCCGATCGGGATCGAAATGGTCAGGCCCGCGAGCAACGCTGCCGTGGCGATCGTTGCCAGATCCCGGCATTCCCATGACTTCATCATCCCTCCTGTACTTCTGCGCCACACCACGGGGGCATCTCTCCCGGGATGCCGCCGCGAGCGTGCGTCAAGACCCGCGCGAGTCGAAAGCAAGGCCCGTGCCTGCGAAGTCTCGGATCGCAATCCGCATCGCTGGCGACCGGCCACTTCCTCATGACGCTGCGGGGCCGCCGGGCCCGCCCGGAATATGCGCGCCATTCGGTGTCGGTCTCGACACGGGCGCGATGATACCATCCGGTCGCCGGCACATCGCCCGCCGGCGCTACGCGGAACAGGGACCCGCGGGATCGGCGCGTGACGGAAGGAGGCCCGGGTGCTGGAACGGAGCGTGATCGAGTTGATCCACGCGGTGCTGGCGGAACCCGATCCGGAGCGCAAACTGGCGATGACGGAAGACCTCTGCCGGGACGCCCGCAGGATCGGGAGGGCATCCTGGCGGGGTTCGCTCGAAGGTTCGATCCCACGGGATGCCCGCGCCGCCGGTGTTCGAGGCGATGATCGAGACGATGAGGGTCGCGCTGGCGGCAACTCACCGGGCGCGGCGTTCGACGGGGAAGACACCGCGTCGAACAGGGATCCCGGGCCACCGCCTCCTCGTGATCCGTCGCCGCGTCCGGCGCGGCCCCCGCACTGGACCGTTCTTCGCCCGGAAGAGATCACCGACCGCGGCAAACTCGCGACCGCGCGTGGCCGCTACTGCCTGATGCACACCGTGGCGCACATCGAATTGAGCGCTGTCGAGCTGGCCCTCATGACGGTGGCCGACTTTCCCCAGGAGGACGCGCCGTACCACCACGATTGGCTGCGGGTAGCCGGAGAGGAAGTCACGCACGCGCGCCTGGTCTGGCAGAGGCTGCGGGAACTCGGAGGAGACTTCGGCAGCGAGCCCGTCCACCTGGGCCTGTGGGAGACAGCACGCGCCCACCTCACCCTGATCGAACGCCTCGGGATCGTGCCGCGCATCCTCGAGGCTCGGGGACTGGATGTGTCAGCCCGTCTGCGCGAGCAGCTTCGGGCCGCGGGTGACGAGGAGAGCGCCCGCATCCTCGACCGGATCTACCTGGACGAGATCGGGCATGTGCAGGCGGGGAGCCGATGGTTCCGCGCCGCCTGCGCCCGGGCCGGCGTCGACCCGGAGCGCCGTTTCATCGAGCTGTGGGGGGAGTTCCGCCGGCAACGTAGAGGCCGGCCGGCGCCGCTCGACCGGGAAGGGCGATTGCGGGCCGGCTTCACCGAGGCAGAGCTGGCGGCCATGTCCAGCGACCTGTAACAAACACGAATGACCCAGGAGCGCCATCCCATGCGTACCAACTGGGACACCTTCACCGCCGTGCTGCGGAAAGACCTCAAGCGCCGTTGGCGCAGTCCTCTCGCGGCGATCATCCTGCTGATCTTCCCGCTCGTCTTCTCCCTTCTCATCGGGCTCGCGTTCGGCCGCAGTGGGGAAAAGATCGCTCCGATCCGCCTCGCGCTCGTGGACGAGGACCGGACCCTGGTCTCGAGGATGGTGGGAGCCGCGTTTCGGGAGGAAAGGGGCGGACCCGCCTTTGACATCGTGGAGGCGACTTACGACGAGGCGCTCCGCATGGTCGAGCGGGATCGCGTATCCGCGCTGGTTCGCGTTCCGAGCGGGCTGATGGATTCCATCCTCGCCGGCCGGCCGGCCGTGCTCGAGGTGGTCCGCAATCCATCGGAAGTCGTGTACCCCGAGATCGTGGAGACCTACGTCGAGGTCCTGGCGCAATTCGGAGGTTCGGCTTCCCGTCTGCTGGCCGAGCCTTTGGAGCGCATCCGCGGCGCCTTCGAAGGGGAGCGCGCTCCGGAGGAGGCCTTCGTGGCCGGCATCTCCACGGAGATCTACCAGACCATGCGCCACGCCGGCCGCTACCTGCTGCCGCCCTTGATCCGCCTGGAGAATGCCGGGGTGGAGACGGAGCCCGGCCCGGGCGAAACGGCGCCACCGGCGGCCGCACCGACGCCCTCGGCGATCGGCATCTCCGTCCTGGTGCTCCCGGGGATGGCGGTCTATGCCCTCCTGATGCTCGCACTCGTGTCGATGGTCGACTTCCATCGGGAAGCGGTTACGGGCACGATGGCCCGCCAGTTCATCGCACCCATCCGCTTCCCCGCGGTGGTCGCGGGCAAGATCGCCGCGGTCTGGGTCGTGTCGTTGATCGCCATCGCGATTCTAGCCGCGATGGCCGCGTTCTGGGCGCCGCGCGGCATCCACTTCGGAGGCTTCGTCCTCCTCTCCATGGCGGTGGCGCTCTTCGCAACCGGTTTCGCCGCCCTCGTCCAGTCGATCTCGCGTTCGGAACGGACCGGCTCGGTGGTGGGGAGCATTCTCGTCCTGCTGATGTCCATGCTGGGCGGCTCCTTCATCCCCATGGAGGGAATGCCGCCGGGGCTGCGCGCGATGGCGCCGTTCTCCCTCGTCTTCTGGGGCACCTCCGGATACCGGGAGCTTCTCGCCGGCGGCGTGAGCATCCTTGCGAACGTGCTCGTCCTGGCGGCATTCGGGCTGGCCTGCTGCGCCATTGCCGGCCTCTTGTACACGAGGCGCTACCGGACGGGAGGATGAGGTGAGCGAACGCCTGCGTGACAGACCGGCCGGTGACGAGCGCACGCGCCGCGGAGCCTCGGTCCGGACGACCAGCGGAGAGATGAGGCCCCTGCCATGAGGTCCATCCTGACCGTCGCAGGCTGCATCCTGCGGCTCGAGGCGCGCGACCGCTCCAATCTCTTCTGGATGCTGGCGATGCCGATCGCCTTCATCGGCATCTTCGGGAACTTCTTCTCGGCTTCCGAGCTGCAACGGACCGCCCTGGGCGTCGATGACCGCGACGGCAGCTATCTCTCCCAGATGCTGGTGGCTGACCTGGAGAGGGTTTCGGATCTGGCTATCAGACGGGAAGCGGCGGCTTCGCCGGCCCCGGCGGCGGCACCGCCCGCGCCGCGGAGCTTGCGCATTCCGGCGGGGTTTACCGATAGCCTGGCCGCCGGGAAAGAAGTCGCGCTCGTCATTTCGGCCACCTCGAACGCCGATGAACAGCACACCATGATCGCCCGAGTGCGCATCGCGCAGGCGATCGGCAGGCTCCTGGCGCAGCTCGCCGAAATCGAACGCGACACCGCCGTCCCGAATGACGCCCACCAGCAAGGCGCCGCCAACCCGTCGAGCCTGGCCAACCAACAGGCCGCTGGCAACCCGGGGAGCATGGCCAGCCAGCAGGCCGCCGCCAACTCGCGGAGCCCTGACCATCATACGGGCGGTTCCAGCGCGCGCGACCTCTCCTCGCCGGAGTTCCGCCGGCGCTACCAGGATTTGCTGGCGCGCCCGGAGCTGATCCAGGTGGTGTCCCGCACTTCCGAACGGGGCCACGTGCTCCCGAGCGGCTTCGCGGGAAGCGCGCAGTCCATGCTGGTGCTCTTCCTGCTGATGAACACCGCGATCGCCGGCGCTGTCACCCTGGCGCAGGAGCGGCAGAGCCGCGTGCTGTCCAGGCTCGCCACCTTCCCCGTCAGCCGGTTCGAGCTGCTGGCCGGGCGGGTCCTGGGACTGCTTGCGTTGGCGATGACCCAGGCGGTCATCATCCTCATTGTGGGAGCGGTGGCCTTTCGCGTCTCCTGGGGGAACGAGCCGCTGGCCCTCTTCTCGATCCTGCTCTGCCTCGGACTCTGTTCGTCGGCTCTTGGAGTGTTGCTCGGCGGCATCTTGCGAACACCCGAGCAGGCCGGGGCGTTGGCGTGGATCGTTCCTCTCTTCCTCGGAGCTCTCGGAGGGACGTGGTGGCCGCTGGAGATCGTCCCCGGGTGGATGCGTACCCTCGGCCACATCTCTCCCGCGGCCTGGGCGATGGATGGCATCCACGCGGTCGTCAATTTCGGCCGCGGACCTGCCGGCGCCCTTGTGCCCTGCGCCGTCTTGCTGGCCGCCACCGTGGTTCTTCTGGTGCTGGGCGCGCGGCAGCTGCGAACCGTCGAGTAGCCCCATCGGATCAGGCCGAGGACAGAGGGCCAGACCAGGCCGGGCCAGGTGAGGCCAGACAAGACCAGACCAGACAGGACCAATCCGGATCAGTCCAGTCGCGCAGCTCGCGGCCGGTCAACTTCAGGAAGAGGCTCTGCAGGGTCGGCTCCTGGATGGCGATGTCGGTGACGGAGAGGCCTCGTTGGAGAAGCGCTGCCAGCGCCTCTGAGGCGGTCCCCGATGCGGGATCGACGGACAAGACCGCCTTTCCATCCTCCAGGCCCACGACGCGGACCCGCCTCTCGGCGTCCAACTCCGCTCGAACAGCCTCCCCGGCGAAGCCGCCGCGCAGCGTGATCAGGCTCCCTTCACCGACCATCCGGCGCAACTCGGCCAACGTGCCCTCCGCCAGCAGGCGGCCGTGGTCGATGATGCCGATCCGGTCGCAGAGCGACTCCGCCTCTTCGAGATAGTGGGTCGTGTACAAGACGGCTGTGCCATTGCGGCGCACGTCGCGGACGATGTCCAGGATGTGGATCCGCGCCTGGGGGTCGATACCGACGGTGGGCTCATCCAGCAGGAGCATGCGCGGGCGGCTGACCAGCCCGATGGCCAGGTTGAGCCGCCGCTTCATGCCGCCCGAAAACTGCTTCGCCGGCTGGCGGGATGATGGATCGAGGCCGACCTGCGCGAGCACCTCCGCGGTGCGCGCCCGCAAATCTTCTCCGCGAAGGCCGTAGAGCGAGCCGAAGAAGGAAACGTTCTCGCGAGCGCTCAGCGTCTCGTAGAGCGCCGTCTCCTGGGGCACCACGGCCAGCTCACGGCGGGCCCGCAGCGCTTCGCCGACGGCATCGACTCCATCGAGGGTGATCTTCCCGGAGTCGGGCTGCAGCAGGCCGCAGATGCACGAGATGGTCGTGGTCTTGCCCGCCCCGTTGGGCCCGAGAAGCCCATAGATCTCGCCGGGTCGCACGTGGAAGGAGACGTGGTCCACCGCGTGCAGCGAACCGAAGCTTCGGTCCAGGTTTTCGACGTGCAGCATGAGAACCCCCCACTGCCGTTGGACACCTTCCGGATGGCCCATTCTGCGCGAGGTCGAGGTGGCACGGAAGCTCTTTCCGCCTTGTCCGCGCTTGCTTTCGATGCGCAGGCCGTACCAATATTCTTGCGGGGATCTGCGCCAGTTCGCCTCCCTGCCCGCCGCGCACGACCTCGCGCGGCGCGCCGCACTCGATCTGGACGTCGAAAGGAACCCGACCATGCCGGCTGATCACGGGTACTATCGCCAACCTACCATTCACGGTGGAACCGTCGCGTTCATCTGTGAGGACGACCTCTGGTGCGTCGCCGCCAGCGGCGGAATCGCGCGCCGACTCACCGCCAATCCGGGGCAGATCTACTTCCCGTCCTTTTCGCCGGACGGGCGTTGGATCGCCTTCACGGGCCGCGATGACGGCCCGACGGAGGTCTATGTCATCGAAGCGGACGGCGGTCCGGCTCGGCGTCTCACCTGGCTCGGCGCCTCCTGCCAGGTCGCCGGCTGGCGGCCCGGCGGCCGGGAGATCCTTTTCGCTTCCGATTGGCGGCAGCCCTTCCTGAAGGAGATCGAACTCCACGCCGTGCCCCGCGAAGGCGGCCTGGTCACGCCGCTGGGTCTCGGCCCCTCCCGCAGCATCGCCTACCAGCCGGACGGGCCCGGCGTCGTCCTCGGACGCAACTCGGGCGACCCGGCCCGCTGGAAGCGCTACCGTGGCGGCACGGCGGGATCCCTTTGGATCGACCGCAACGGTTCCGGACAGTTCTCCCGGCTCATCCAGGTTCGCGGCAACCTGGCCGGACCGATGTGGATCGACCGCCGGGTCTATTTCCTCTCCGATCACGAGGGATACGGAAACCTCTACTCCTGTACCCCTACCGGCAGGGACCTGAGGCGTCACACGGATCACGAAGACTTCTATGTGCGCTTCCCGTCCACCGACGGACGGCGGATCGTCTACCACGCCGGGGCCGACCTCTTCATCTACGATCCGTCGGAGGGGGCCACCCGCCCGATCGATATCCGGCTGCAAAGCCCTCGTCCTCAGCGCAACCGCAAGTTCGTGTCGGCCACCAAACACCTGGAGGGGTTCGACCTTCATCCCGCCGGGCACTCCCTGATCTCCTCGAACCGCGGCGGGTTGTACACCATGGGCCTCTGGAGCGGTGCGCCCCGGCGTTTTGGCCAGATCTCCTCGGCCCGTTACCGGCTGGGCACGTGGCTGGCCGACGGCAATCGCGTCGCGGCGCTCACCGATGAGACCGGCGAGGAAGCCCTCCTGGTCCTGTCCACCTCCGACGAGACGATGAGCCCGGAGCCGGCGCGGCGTAAAGGACGCGGCCGGGCCGCCCGGGAGAGCTTCACGGGCCTGATCCAGGGCGATTTCGGCCGCGCGATCGATCTCGCGATCCCGCCGGCCGGGCCCGACCGGATCGCCCTCGCCAACCAGCGCCAGGAGATCATTCTGGTCGACCTGGAAACCCAGAAGTCCCGCGTCCTCGACCGGAGCCCCTACAACCGCATCCAGGGGATGTCCTTTTCCCCCGACGGCCGCTGGCTGGCCTATGGCTATCCGGCCAGCAGCCGCACGGTCTGCCTGCGCGTGGTCGACCTGGCCAACGGGCAGTCGCGGGACATCACCAGGCCGGACTTCTCCGACTATGCGCCCTGCTTCGATCCCGAGGGGCGCTACATCTACTTCCTCTCGCTGCGCACCTTCGATCCGGTCTATGACAAGCTCTACTTCGATCTCGGTTTTCCCCGCGGGGCGCGCCCGTACCTGGTGACGCTGCGGCCCGACGTGTACTCCCCGTTCAGCGCGGCACATCGCCAGCCGCGGGCTCCCGGAGCGGGTCCCGGCGCCGATTCGGGCGATTCCGAGAAGAACGGCGACAAGCAGGCCGAGAGCGACGAGACCCGCCCGGAGAAGGACGCGACGGAGCGAGGGCGCAAGCGCGTGGTCGAGGTCACGATCGACTTCGACGGCATCGAGGACCGGGTGGTGCCCTTCCCCGTCCCGGAGGGGATCTATGACTCCATCCGCGCTTCGAAGAACCGCGTTTTCTTCACTTCCTGGCCGGTCGAGGGAAGCATCGATCAGAACTGGTATCCCGGCGCCGAGCCGCCCGCCAAGGCCGTCCTCCAGGCCTACAGCTTCGACGACGAGAAGACCGAGACGGTCTCCGACCGGGTCACCTCCTTCACCCTCTCGCTCAACGGCAAGACCCTGGGCATCCGCGCCGGCAACCGCATCCGCATGGTCGCGGCCAGCCACAAGGCCGACGGCAAGCCGGTCAAGGACGAGCCCGGACGGGAGAGCGGGTGGGTGGATCTCGAACGGCTGCGTGCCTCGGTCATCCCGATCGAGGAATGGCGGCAGATGTTCCGTGAAGCCTGGAGGCTCCAGCGCGATCAGTTCTGGACCCCGGACATGTCCGGACTCGACTGGCAAGGGGTCTTCGAGCGCTACTATCCGCTGGTCGACCGGGTCTCTACCCGCAGCGAGTTCTCCGACCTCCTGTGGGAGCTGCAAGGGGAACTCGGCACCTCGCACTGCTACGAACTCGGGGGCGATTACCGTCCGGACCCCGCCTGGCACCAGGGCCACCTGGGAGCGGATCTGGAGTTCCAGCGCCGCTCGGGCACCTGGCGCGTCCAAAGGATCCCGCGCGGCGACTCCTGGGACGAGCGTCGTTTCTCCCCCCTGCAGGCGCCGGGCGTAGGCGTCCGCGAGGGCGACGAGATCCTCGAGGTCGCGGGGTTTCCGGTGGGCGCCGATCGCTCCCCCTACGAGTGCCTTGTCCACCAGGCCGGTCGTGAGGTGCCGCTCAAGGTCCGCTCGCGCGCGCGGGGGCGGCGCGGCGCCGGGGCCGCGGAAACGGTGCGCACCGTGGTGGTGAAGACGTTGCGCGAGGAAACGAGCCTGCGCTACCGCGACTGGGTCGAGAGCAACCGCGAGTGGGTCCACCGCGAGTCGGACGGCCGGGTCGGCTATGTCCACCTTCCCAACATGGGGCCGCAAGGCTACGCGGAGTTCCATCGCTACTTCTTGAGCGAGCTCAATCGTCCCGGGCTGATCGTGGACGTGCGCTACAACGGCGGGGGCCATGTCTCCCAGCTCATCCTGGAGAAGCTCCTCCGCAAGCGCATCGGTTACGACGCCAACCGCTGGGGCATGCCGGAGTCGTATCCCTCGGACGCGCCGATGGGGCCGATGATCGCCCTGACGAACGAGTACGCCGGTTCCGACGGCGACATCTTCAGCCACGGCTTCAAGCTCTTCGGCCTCGGGCCGCTGATCGGCAAGCGGACCTGGGGAGGCGTGGTCGGGATCTGGCCGCGGCACTCGCTGGTCGACGGCACGGTCACCACCCAGCCGGAGTTCGCCTTCTGGTTCAAGGATGTCGGCTGGGGAGTGGAGAACTACGGGACCGACCCGGACATCGAAGTCGAGATCCGTCCCCAGGACTTCGCCGCCGGCGAGGATCCTCAACTCCGGAGGGGCCTGGTGGAGGTGGAGAAGATCATCCGCAAGGTCAAGCCGGCGGTGCCGGACCTGAAGAACCGGCCGATGCTGCGACCGGGGAAGCTGCCGCGCATCAAGCTCTGAGCTGAAGGTCTGAGCCAGGCTACCGGCCGGTTTGAAGCGGCCGGTAGTCTGGGCGCTAGGCCCGAGGCCCCCATCTCGTCCTACGGATCCATGCCATCCAGGCTAGCCGGCTCGCGATCAACAGCGCGAGGCCTACCGCCAGACAGATTGCGCCGCGAACAAGCGCTGGGAGAGAACTCGCCCGGAAGACCTGGCCCAGCGCCGCCATCGCGGCCACCGCGAGCCAGCTCTTCCAGGACAGGAAGCCGCCCAGGCAGCGGCCGTCGCCGCGCTCCTCGATGCGGCGGACAATCTCCCGGGCCCTGCGGTCGAGGACAAAGCGCGCCTTCGCCACGCCCGTAACGACGGCCGCCGCCAGGAGGACCGGGACGAACCACGAAGACTCCGCCCGTGCCATCCAGATCACCCCGGCGCAAAACAGTCCGAGCCCGACGAGACTCCACAGCAGGCCCGCGGCGAGCAGGTGCGTCCGCCCGGATGCCTTGGGCGTCAGGCGCAACGAGCCGCTCCGGCGGCCGGAGGATCGCGAAGTGCGAGACATGCCCGCCAGCATAGCCGAAAACCGGGACGTCCCCCGGCGGCAAGCACGTCGGGCAGATCCACCCGCCGCACCCGGGGACGATCCGTTCGACCGGGCTTGCCGTTGATGGTAGTCTGAGCAGTGGATGTGGTGGCCGCGCCACGCGCGGAAGGGAGGAGGATCTCATGATTCGGCTGGACGGTAAGAGCCTGAAGATCGAGGACGTTGTCGCGATCGCGCGCCACGGCGAGAAGGTGGAGCTGGCGCCCGAGGCGGTGGAGCGGATCCGCAAGTGCCGGGGGATGCTCGAGAGGAAGATCGTCGCGCATGAGATCATGTACGGCGTCAACACCGGCATCGGGGAGCTGTCCGAGGTCGCCCTGACCGATGAACAGGTCCAGCAGTTCCAGCGCTACCTCATCTACAATCACGCCGCCGGCATCGGCGAGCCCTGCCCGATCGAGCACGTGCGGGCGGCGATGCTCAGCCGGGCCAACGTGCACGCCAAGGGCCACTCCGGCTGCCGCCCCGAGATCACCCAGACCTTCATCGAGCTGCTCAATCGCGGCGTCACGCCCGTAGTCTGCGAGAAGGGAAGCGTCGGAGCCTGCGGCGACCTCTCGCCGATGAGCCAGATCGCGCTCAGCATGATGGGAGAGGGCGAGGCGTTCTACCAGGGCGAGCGCATGCCGACGCGGGTGGCCATGGAGCGCGCCGGGATTGCCATTCCGGGGCTGCAGGCGCGCGATGGCCTGGCGTCGATCAACGGCAGCAACCTGATCACCGGAATCGGCTGCCTCACCCTCTACGACGTGGAGCGGTGGATCGCGCAGGCGGAGATCACCGCCGCGATGACGCTCGAAGCCCTCATGGCCAACATGCGTCCCTACGATTCACGCCTGCACGCTCTTCGCGGATTCCATGGAGCCATGACCTCGGCGGACAACATGCGCCAGGTCATCGAAGGCTCGGACCTCCAGACCGGCAAGCTCAAGGTCAAGGTCCAGGACGCCTACTCCATGCGCTCCACTCCGCAGGTCATCGGCTCGCTGCGCGATCTCATGGCCTATGCCCGCCGCCAGTTCGAGATCGAGCTCAACGGCGTCGCCGATAACCCGATCTTCCTTCCCGACGATGACGTCGTGCTGACCGGCGCGAACTTCCAGGGGACGCCGATGAGCCTGCCCCTCGATGCCGTGGGCGCCGGCGTCTGCATGGTATCGGTCCTCTCCGAGCGGCGCCTCAACCGTCTCCTCAACCCGGCCCTCAGTGTCGGCCTGCCGGCGTTCTTGACCAAGGGCGCGGGCATGTTCTCGGGGTTGATGCTCAGCCAGTACACCGCCGGAATGCTCATCGTCGAGCAGAGGATTCTGAGCGCGCCCTCCTACGTCGAGTCCATTCCCGCCGCGGCCGACCAGGAGGACTTCGTCAGCATGGGAATGAACGGGGCGCTCAAGACCCGCCAGATCCTGGAGAACTCCTACGGCGTCCTCGGCATCGAGATGATCGCCGCCGCGCAGGCGCTCGACTTCCGGGAGTTCGGCTTCGGCCGTGGAACCCGCACCGGTCACCAGGCCATCCGCCGGGTCGTGGAACACCTGGATGTGGACCGGCCGCTGTTCAACGATCACAACAACATGACGGCGGCAGTGAAGGCGTGCACGGTGCTCGAGGCGGTCGAGGCGGAAGTGGGACCGCTCCGGAAGTCCTGGTAATCGATCGGAACCTGTTGGCGATTCGGGTGAGGAGGTCGCGGACTGCCGCGGCCTCCCCTCTCCCCCCTACAGCCGGTGGACGAGGTCTTCGATCGAACGGCGGGGCGTGCGTTCCGGCGTTTCAGCGGCCTTTCCCAGCGGCAGTATGGCAACCGGCTTCTGATCGGCCGGCAGCCCCAGAGCCCCTCGCACCCGCACTTCGTCGAAGGCTCCGACCCAGCAGGTGGCCAGCCCTGCGTTGACCGCCGCAAGCTGGGCGTACGCGGCCGCGATCGTCGCATCCTGGATGGCGTAGAGGGTCCGCCCCCTCTCCTGGTACCGCCGCGCCCGATCCGGGGCGGCGCAGAAGACCAGCGCGGCCGGGGCGGTGGCGATGAACTCCTGGTCGAAAGCGGCGGCGGCCAGCGCCTCCTTCACCCCCGGCTGTTCGACCAGGTAGATCTCATAGGCTTGAAGGTCTCCCGCCGACGGGGCCTGGTTGCAGGCATCCAGGATCCGGCGGAGCGCATCCGCCGGGACGGGCGTCTTCTCGAAGACGCGCACGGACCGGCGCTCTTGGACCAGCTCGAAAAAATCCACGCAATCCTCCTCTGCACTCTGCGAAAGGCCCGATCCAGGACTTGCGGGCCGGGGTCCAGATGATGGTCCACCGTATGCGCCGCGAAGGCAAGCGCCGGGTCATCGCAGGATCGGCCCGGTGTCCAGTTGCGCCATTGCCGCCGTCCGGACATACTCCACGAACCACAATGTCCATCCTCGGGCAAGGCGCCGGCGCTGTCACGAGCCGTACGTGGTCACGAGCCGTACGCTGTCAGGAGCCGTACGTGGTCACGCCGTACGCTCCGGGAGCCGTATCCTGTGACAGCCGTACGCTGCCAGGAGCCGTATACCCTGTCACGAGCCGTACGAGCAGTACGAAGACGTTTGAACCCGACGGAGCAGACATCGAGAAACGCGTCCAGGTAGCGGCGCAGGAGGCCGTCCATGGAGAAAGGCAGACAACCGTCCGAGTTGCCGCCAGCCGCCCACTCCGATTCCCGAATGATGGAGACCGGCGTCGCAGGTGGGCCATGGGCCGGCCGCGATCCCGTGCGACAGTGCCTGACCATCGCGGGTTCGGACAGCGGCGGCGGCGCGGGCATCCAGGCCGACCTCAAGACCTTCCAGGCCTGCGGCGTTTTCGGGATGTCGGTGATCACCTCGATCACGGCGCAGAACACGCGCGAGGTGAGGCTGGCGCACGGACTCCCGCCCTCGGTGGTGCGCGCGCAGATCGAGACCGTCTTCGACGACTTCGACGTCGCCTCGGCCAAGACCGGCATGCTGCACACACCGGAACTTGTGGAAGAGGTGGCCGGCTTCTGGCGTGGTCTGCAACGGGCCCCGGCACTGGTGGTCGATCCCGTCATGGTGGCCAAGGGGGGACACCCTCTGCTGTCCGAGGAGGCCATCAGCGTGGTGCGATCCCGCTTGCTGCCGCTCGCCGCGGTCGTGACCCCGAACCGGCACGAAGCCGAACTGCTCAGCGGAACCCCGATCACGGGCCGGGCCTCGATCCTCGAAGCGGGGCGCGCCATCCTGGCGAGCGGTTGCGGCGCCGTGTTGATCAAGGGGGGCCATCTGGAGGGGGATGGCCTCGATCCCGCCATCGCGACGGACTTCCTGATCACCGCGGAGGGGGTGGCCGAGTACTCCGCCCCGAGAGAGTCGACCAGCTCGACGCACGGAACCGGATGCACCTACTCGGCGGCCATCGCCGCCTGGCTGGGACGTGGTTGCGCGCTGCACGACGCAGTGGCGCACGCCAAGGTCTACGTTTCGGGCGCCATCCGTCACGGATTGCGCATCGGCGGAGGGCATGGACCGACCAACCACCAATACTTCCTGCGCGATCCAGCGACCCTGCACGCCTAGCGCGGTGGAGGAAGCGATGCCGGCGGCACCGGTCCGGTGCCGCCGCCGAGAACGACCGGACTGCACTCCTAACGCAGTAGAGGACGCGATGCTGACAGTCGGACGCTTGCATATCATCACGGATACGAGCCTCCAACGCCGGTATAGCCATATCGAACTGGCGGCGCTGGCCCTCGAGGGCGGGGCTGACGTCATCCAGTACCGCCGCAAGGACGCGGCCACCAGGCTGCTCCTCGAGGAGGCAAGGGCGATGGCCGCGCTCTGCCGCCCGGCGGGCGTACCGCTCATCGTCAACGACCGAGCGGATGTGGCGCTGGCGGCGGACGCCGGCGGTGTCCACCTCGGAGACATGGATCTGCCGATCCCGATCGCCCGCGACCTGCTCGGCGCGCACCGGCTGATCGGAGGTTCGGCGGACAACGCCGAGGAGGCGGTGGCGAGCGCCCGCGAAGGCGCTGACTACGTCGGCATCGGGCCGGTGTACGCGACCACCTCGAAGCGGGACACGGGAGCGGTCCTCGGCCTTGACGGGTTGGCGCGGGCGGTGGCGGCCTGCGGCCGGCCGCTCATCGCCATCGGGGGAGTGACCTTGGAGCGGCTTCCCGAGATCCTGGCCACCGGCGTCCATGGGGTCGCGGTCCTCTCCGCGTTCTGCGCGGCGGAAGATCCTTCCGGCCAGGTGCGCGCGATGCAGCGCTGCCTGGCCGGTTTCCCCTTGCGGGATGCTCCCGGCCGCCGGGGGTCGCGGTGACATCGGGCCCACGCGCCCGGCGCCGAGCCGGTTCCGGCCCGGGTGAACCGGGAGACCAAACCATCCGATCGTGCGGCGAGTTCGCCTTGATCGAGCGGATCCGCCGTGTTCTCGAGCGCCGCGGGACCGCCTCCACATCCACGAGGGAGACGGTCGTGGTCGGGCCCGGCGATGACGCCGCGGTCGTCCGCCCGCGACCGCGTTGGGACCTGGTCATGACCTGTGACGCGCAGGTGGCCGGCCGGCACTTTCTTCCGGAGTGGATGACCCCGCGGCAGATCGGGCGCCGCATCATGGAAGTCAACCTGAGCGATGTCGCCGCGATGGGCGCGGACCCTCTGTACGCGCTGGTCTCGCTCGGTCTCCCGGCGTCCATGCTGGTCGCGGAGGTGGAGTCGCTCCACGAGGGCTTCGCCGACGCACTCGAGCCGCATGGGGCAGCCGTGATCGGCGGCAACCTGAGCGGGGTCGAGGGAGCCTGGTTCTGTGACATCGCGATGACCGGACAGGCGCCCCGGAATCGCGCCCTCCTGCGGCGCCATGCCCAGCCGGGGGACCGGATCCTGGTGACCGGCTCTCCCGGACGATCCGCCGCGGGCCTGCGGACCCTGCGGGCAATTGCGGAGACGATTCCGAAGCGCTTCCGGAACGACCGGACCAGGCTGGCGGATGGCCTGGACTCCTGGCGTGCGAGCCGGCCCTGGTCCGTTCCCCTGGTCAGCGCCTATCTCGACCCCCGGGCGCAGGTCGAGGCCGGCCGGCTTCTGCGGGGTTCGGTAAACGCCTTGATCGACCTCAGTGATGGGCTCCCCGGCGACCTTCTTCGGGTCTGCGAAGCGAGCGGCCTGGACGCCCGGATCGATGCCGTGAGGCTGCCGGATGACCCCGAGCTGCGGGAGGCCGCCGCCCACTTCGGCGCCTCGCCCCTCGACTTCGTTCTCGGGCCGAGCGACGACTACCAGCTTCTCATGGCGGTCGAAGCATCCAACGCTCCTCGCGTGATCTCCATGATCCGCCGCCGGACCGGCGCCTTCGTGACCGACGTGGGGGAGTTCATCGAGAGAGGCTCGGGCAAGCCCAGAGTCCTGCTGCGCCCGCCCAAGGGTGCCGCCAGCGGCCGGCGGGGGACCCCATCGGCGGGCCTGGCGGGCTGGGACCACTTCCTCCCGGGTCCGCCGAACCACCGCTCCTAGCTGCTGGAGCTGGACCCGCGTCCGGAAATGGCCCCGTCTCTCCGTCCCGGATTGAGACTGGACCGTTGCCCCGCCCGCCCTCCCGGTGTTATCGTGGTTGCGCCGCAGTTCTGTGGTCCGAGGGGCTAGCAATGAAACACTCCGTCTTCCTGGTGGACGACGACCCTGTCGTCCTGCGCCTGCTGGAGATGACCATGGCTTCCGCCGGGCACTACGTCCGGCAGTTCCGATCGGCGGAGGCGTGCCTCTCCGCGCTCGAAAGCGTGGAACCCTCCCTGGTTTGCCTGGATGTCCACCTGCCCGGCATGTCCGGGGTCGAGGCGCTTCCGCGGATACGGGCGCTACGGCAGCAAGTGCCCATCATCCTCATCACGTGTGAGAGCGACCCCAAAGTGGGGGTGAAGGCGATGAAGCTCGGCGCCAGCGACTATCTGGTGAAGCCATTGGACGTGGAGCTTTTCGAGCAGGCCGTGTCGCAGACACTGCGGCAGTTCGAGATGGTGCTCGAGATCCGGCGGCTTCGCTCCGACGCCGCGCAGGCACGACCGATCGGCGGGGTCATCGGCTGCTCGCCCGCCATGCACCGCACCCTCTCCCAGATCGGCCTGGTTCTGCACAATGAGGTGTCGGTCTATCTCCATGGCGAGACCGGAACCGGCAAGGACCTCATCGCACGAGGTATCCACGCACACGGTCCTCGGGCGTCGCGGCCCTTCGTGGCCGTGAACTGCGGCGCGATTCCCCGGGATCTCCAGGAGAGCCAGTTTTTCGGCCACGAACGCGGCGCCTTCACGGGCGCGGTGCAGCGCCAACGCGGGTTCTTCGAACAGGCCGACGGAGGCACCCTCTTCCTCGATGAAGCCTCCGAGCTGACCCCCTCCGCCCAGGTGAAGCTCCTGCGCGCCCTGCAAGACCGCGAGATCCGCCGGCTGGGCGCCGACCAGGTCGTCCCCATCGACGTGCGGATCATCTCGGCGTCGAGCCGCGATCTCCGCGACCTCGCGCGGACGGGAGAGTTCCGGGAGGACCTGCTCTATCGCCTCGTGGTTTTTCCCATCGAGGTCCCTCCCCTCCGGCAAAGGTGCCAGGATACGGTCCTGCTGGCTGGGCACTTCCTGGGCATCTATAGCGCCCAGATGGGTGTGCCGGCGCCGGAGTTCGCTCCGGAAACCCTGGACCTTCTCTGCCACTATTCGTGGCCGGGGAACGTACGCGAACTCCAGAACGCGATTCAGTTCGCCATCCTGGCCTCCCGCGGCGAGGTGATCCGGCCCGAGCATCTGCCGGAGTTCATCAGAGGAGGCATCCAGGTTCCGCTGTCTCCGGCACGAGACTCGATCGACCTGATTGACCCGGTTTCGGGGAAGCTGAAGAGCCTGGAGCAGATCCAGATGGAAGTCATTCTGAGGGCGCGGGACCTGGCCCAAGGGTCGGTGACTCGGGCGGCCGAGATGCTCGGGGTGGGCAGGGCGACCCTATACCGCCGTTTCCAGAGGAGCCTCCCTCACAACCACATCGACTGACCCTTCACTGCCCGCCGTCCGCCAAAATGGGACGGCAGCACCTCGGTCCCATCCAGGGCGCCTGCCGACCGCAACCCTGATATCCGTCTCACATGCGATCATTCATCTCTGTTTAGTCAGATCGAGACCAGGATCGCGGAATGTCTCTATCCGAGACTGGCCGCAGCAGCTAACTCTCGCATTTGCGCCGTAGCGTGATGGCACGCTGATTTCAGAGGAGATTGTCGAAAGTTTCCGGCAGTCCGATCGTTGCAGCTATCCCGTGTGACCTGCGACTCGCCTGTGATGGGCCGGCCAGGGTTGCCGTGTGTTTCAGCCGCACGGCAACCCTTCCGTTCGTTGGATGGAAAACACAGGAAGCCGTGAATAGAACCGGCGGGATGAGGATCGACGGAGGGTTTGCGTCTGCGGAAGTCTGGTTCTCTTGGTCTCGCTCTTGCGCTATACCCATGGCAGGACGCGACATGAAGGTTTCCGGGTCGCGCGGGTCGCCGGGCTTAAAGTTCCCGCGTCCGAGCCATGGCTTCCGGACACAAAAGATCCGACGTCTCACGCTCTTGCAGCCACAAAAAGGCCCCGCGGGCGGATGTCGGCGTTGAGTGGCCCCGGGTAAACCCGGATAAACTCAGTCATCCCCCACCGCCCGCAGAGCCAATGCCGGGTCGTGACTCGTCACCGGTCCCGAAGTCTGTTTCGGGCTCGCTCGCGCCGAGACTTGCATGATCGCGCCGGTCACGAATTGACTCATTCGTGTTTACCCCCTCCTGGTCCGGGTTGTCAAGC
This sequence comes from Candidatus Eiseniibacteriota bacterium, assembly GCA_029569475.1. The sequence continues at coordinate 67,041 of JAKQSZ010000035.1, forward strand.
CGGATTCTCAGAAATGTTCCCGCGGCGGAGTCTGCCCTCGGTTCGGCTTCGAGACTGACTGCCCGACCAGCGATGCCAGCGGTCCATCAACGCGGGATGCTGCCACTCACCCACGACGGCTTCGCGGCGAAGCTGCGGCCCTCCCGTTGGATCCCTTAGTATTCGAGCAGAGCCGACTCGGAACCATTCGGAAGTGCCGGACCGGAGCCGGGCGGAGTGTCGCGGGGCAGTTCACTTTGACACTCGTCAACCCGGTCGACTTCCTCGGCCTGCTGCTGGCTGGCGTGGCAGCCGGACTCTTCGGATCGATGCTGGGTGTCGGCGGCGGCATCCTGATCGTTCCCGCGCTGGTTCTCCTCTTCGACGTCCCCGTGCACTACGCGATCGGCAGCAGCATCATGACGGTCATCGCGACCTCCAGCATGTCGGGGTCGTTCCACCTGGAGAAGGGGACGGTGAACATCCGCCTGGGAATGGTCCTGGAGGTGGCCACGGCTTTCGGCGGGCTGGCCGGGGGGTTGGTGGCGGGCGCGGTACCCGGGGACGCCCTGACCGTTCTCTTCGCGGTCGTTCTGCTTCCGATCGGAGTCTTGATGTGGCGCCGGTCGTTCTCTTCCGGGCGCGAGATCGCCTCGGTTTCGGATTACCGGCTCCGGCGTCTGCCGTTGGCGATGGGGCTCTCGCTGGGAGCCGGCGCCGTTTCGGGCCTGCTCGGTATCGGCGGGGGGATCATCAAGGTGCCGGCCCTGACCCTGTTCTGCGGGGTTCCACCGAGGGTGGCGGCCGCCACGAGCACTTTCATGATCGGGGTCACCGCGGTGGCGAGCGCGTTCCTCTACCTGGGCCGCGGACAGGTGCGGCCGGTCATGACAGCGATGGTCATCACCGGCGTGCTCGCCGGGAGCGCGGGGGGGACGCTGTTGGCCGGCCGGCTTCGCAACCGGCAGATCGCCCGGTTGTTTACGCTCTTCATATGGTTCTCGGCCATCCAGATGCTCTACCGCGGGATCCGGGGCATCGCCCCATGAAACGCTTGATCTGCGCATGAATCGCTTCTACAAAGAGGTCGACGCGCGCGCTAGCCGCGCCGACCACGCGGAAGGAGTCGCCCGCCGCGCGTTGCTCGCCGGGGTGATCCTGGGGGCTGCTCTCCTCCTGGCCGGAATGTCCGTCCTGCTGCTCGAACGTGCGCCGTGCCCTGATGTTCCGCCGGATCGATGGGCGGCGCTGCGGGGCATCTCCCGCCTGGAGGGCGTCGCGCTGCTCTACGTGGGCTTGCTCGTGCTCGCGGCCACCCCGATCCTGCGCGTGATCGTGATGACGTGGGTGTACCTGCGTCGAAGGGAATGGTTCATGCTCGCCGTGTCGGTGATCGTGCTTCTGCTGCTGAGCCTCGGTGTGTTGCTCGGCACGGGCTGATCTCTGACCGTCGCTGCTACGACGTATACGGATGATCCGGGCTTCCGAGCTCCCCGGTCGATCCGGCGTGCGCGGCGCGCTTGGACCCGGTCAGGACGCGCGCCGTCGCTCTGCCCAGGTCATCGAAGTACGTGTACACCACCGGCACCACCACCAACGTCAGAAGGCTCGACGTGATCAGGCCGCCCACGACCGCTCGGGCCATGGGGGCGCGGAACTCCGCGCCCGCGCCGAGGGCCAGGGCCAGCGGCATCATGCCGAAGATCATGGCAAGGGTGGTCATGACGATCGGGCGCAGGCGGATCTCACCGGCATTGATCAGAGCGTCCCGGCGCGATTGGCCCGCGGCGCGGCCCTGGTTGGCGAAGTCGACCAGGAGGATGGCATTCTTCGTCACGAGGCCCACCAGGAGAATGATACCGATCATGCTCATGATGTTGAAGTTGCCCCCGGTGATGAGCAGGGCCACGACCACCCCGAAGAGGGACAGGGGCATCGAGAGCATGATGGCCAGCGGCTGCACGAAGGAACCGAACTGGCTGGCCAGGACGAGATAGATGAAGATGATGGCCAGGATGAGGCTCTCCAGGATGTAGCCGACCGTTTCGCCGAACGCCTCCGTTTCGCCCCCGAAATCGATCGAGTAGCCGGTCGGGACCGCGAGCTTGTCCATTCCCTTCTGGATGTCGCCGCTCACTTCGGTCAGGGTGCGCCCGGCGAAATTGGACTCCACCATCACCATCCGCTTCATGTCCTTGCGCTCGATCTTCTGAGGACTCGAGCCGGCGGAGATGTCAGCTACCTGCGCCAGACGGATGATGCGAGGCGCGCCGGTCGCCGGATCCACCACGCCGGTGATCAAGGGTAGAGCCGCAAGCTGCTGGGTGGACTGCCGCGCCTCGCGCGGGAGCCGGACGATGACGTCGTGCTGCTCGCCGCCGGGGTCTTCCCAGCTGGAAGCCTTCTCACCCGCCAGCGCGGGGCGCAGCGATCCGGCGAGCGTGCCGATCCCCACTCCCATCGCGCTGGCCAGATCGCGGCGCAGTTCGATACGCACTTCCGGACGGTCTTCCTCGAGGCCGGAGACCGCCTCGACCGCGCCGGGAGTCTGCCGCACCACCTCGAGCAGGTTGTCGGAGAGGCGCCTCAGCTCCTCGATCTGGTCGCCCCTGACATAGATCTGGATCGGTCGCTGGGAACCGCCGAAGCCGCCCGATTCCAGCACGGCGGTCCGAACGCCCGGCTGATCCGCCAGCTCATCGCGGAGCACGGCGCCAAACTCCTGCTGGGAAAGCTCGCGATCCCCTTTCGGCGTCAGCGCGACATAGATCTCGGCCCGGTTGACCTGGGCATCGAAGCCGCCGGCGACCGACTCGTACGTGTAGGCCACCTCGGGATGGCGGCGGATGAGCGCGGAGACTTCACGGACCCGGTCCCGCGTGTACTCCAGGGTCGATCCCACCGGAGTCCTCACCTCGATCGAGAGGCGTTCGTCGTCGGCGGTGGGCATGAAACTGCCCCCAACCCGGCCGAAGAGAAGGATGGCCGCGACCAGGGTCGACGCCGCGATGGCCATCGTCTGCCAACGGTGGCCGAGAGCCCAGCCGATCACGAGACGGTAACGCCGGCCCAGACCGACGAAGCCGTCGTTGAAGCGCTGCAGGGCCCGGCCCAACGGCCCGCGGGGAGCTCCACCCTCGGCGACCGGGTCGTACCAGACGGAGGAGAGCATCGGGTCGAGGGTGAAGGAGACAAAGAGGGAAACCGCGACGGCGGAAGCGACGGTGATGCCGAACTCCCGGAAGAACTGCCCGACGATTCCCCCCATGAAAGCCACCGGAACGAAGACACAGAGCGTGGAGAAGGTGGTCGCGAGCACGGCCAGGCCGATCTCGCTGGTCCCCTTCATGGCGGCGGTTCGATGGTCCTGCCCCATCGCCACGTGGCGGACGATGTTCTCCCGGACCACGATGGCGTCGTCGATCAGGATCCCGATGGCCAGCGAGAGCGCCATCAGGGTCATCATGTTGAGCGTGTAGCCGAAAGCATGGATCGCCAGGAAGGAAGCGATGACCGACACCGGCAGCGTCAGACCCGTGATGACCGTGGACCTCCAGGAGTTGAGGAAAGTGAAGACCACGAGCACGGTCAGGATCGCGCCGATGAGGATGGTGACCTCGACGTCATGGACGGAGTCGCGGATCCAGATGGAATCATCGCGGACGATCGAGAGTTGCACATCGTCCGGCAGCAAGGGGCGGAGGCGCTCGACGCTCGCCTTGATCCGGTCGGCCACCTCGACCGTGTTTCCTCCCGAGACCTTGCGGAGGTCGATGCCCACGGCGGGCAGGCCGTCGACCATGGCCGCCGACCGGGCCTGCTCCGCGTCGTCGATCGTGCGGGCGACGTCACCCAGGCGGATGGGGACCGAGCCGCGCAGGTCCACGATCAGGTTGTCGAAGTCGGCCGGCTCCCGCAGCCGCCCCGTCACCCGCACCAGGCTCTCACCCGGGCCGAGTTCCAGGCGGCCCGCCGGCACCTCCATGTTTTCGGCGGCCAGCGTCCGCATGACCTGGTCCACTGTGACCGACCTCGCGGCCATCCTTTCGGCGTCAAGTTCGACCGCGATGACGCGCGTCTCGGCGCCGACGAAGGTGACCTGTCCCACTCCGTCGACCGCCTCCAGCTCTTCCTTGATGACCTCTTCGGCGAGCGTCGTGAGCTCGCGCAGGCTGCGCGTTTCGGAGCGCAAGGCCAGGGAAACGACCGGCAGATCGGCCACGTTGAAACGGAGCACCTTCGGGTTCTCGACGTCCTCGGGGAGCAGCTCGCGAATCTCCTCGATCTTGGAGCGAACCTCCTGCTGCGCCTCGACGTCCTTGATGTCGAGCTCGAACTCGATGAAGATCGTCGAGAGGCCTTCGTAGGAAGTGGACGTGAGGTTGCGCACACCCGTCAGCGGGTTGACCACCTCCTCGATCGGACGGGTGACTTCCCTTTCCACCGTTTCCGGCGAGGCGCCGGGATAGATGGTCTGCACGACGATGAACGGGAACTCGATGTCCGGCCACTGCTCGATGGAGAGGCGACGAAAGGCGAAGAGGCCGAGGGTGACCAGCGCCAGCATCATCATCGTGGCGAAGACCGGCCGCTTGATCGAGATGTCGGAGAGAAGCATGGAGCGGCCTGCCTATTCCGGTGCGCCGAACGAGTTGGATGAGGGAGCGTGGCTCTCCAGCAGGCGGACCCTCATGCTGTCGCGCAGTCCTGGCACGACGCCGGCCAGCAAGCTGTCGCCGGCCTGGAGCGGTCCGGTCAGCTCGGTCAAACCGGCATCCTGGTCATACAGGCCGGTGGCGACCACCACGCGCCGGGTCCTTCCCCCGGACAGGGCGTACACGATCGACTCGGCCCCTTCTTTGCGCAAAACCTCTATCGGAGCGACCAGCGCGTCTTCATGCCGTTCGTCAACGACGCGGCCGGTGGCGAAGAGGCCGCCGACCAGGCGTCCTCCCGGATTGGGGACGCGCGTGTAGATGCGGATCTGGCGCGTCCCGGGCTCGGTCGTCGGACTCACCCGGTCGATCTCGCCAGAGAAGGTCTCTTCGGGTATGGCCTTGGTCGAGAAGCGGATCGCCGTTCCCGGGCGGACACGGCCGATGGCTTCCGACGGGACCGTGGCGGAAAGCTCGAGCGTGTCGGTGTCGACGACGGTCACCAGAGGGTCTCCCACCGCGGTGCGATCCCCGTCGTGGACGAAAACGGAGCGGACCCATCCGCCGACGGGAGCGGGAACGTCGAGTCGGCCGGCATTCTCGCGCGCCACCTCAAGCATCGCCTCGGCCGAGCGCAGGCGGGCCTCCGCGGCGGTCCGGGCGGCGCTGGCGGACTCCAGGTCGCTGGTCGAAGCCGCTCCAGCCTCGAGCAGCCGGCCCGCCCGCCGCTCGCTGTTCTCGGCCGCGAGCTGGGCGGCGCGGGCCGCCAGGACCTCGGCCTCCGCCGCCTTGAAGCTGTTCGTGATGTCAGTCGGACGATAGCGGGCCAGCGCCTGGCCGCGGCGGACGCGTTGGCCCTCGCGAACCAGCACCCTCTCCAGGTCACCCTCGAAGCGGGCGATGACCTCTGTGACCTCCTCCGGGGCCAGGTCCCCGCTGAAGGAGATGCCCGACTCGATCGCGCTGCGCTGCACCAGGACGACGTCGGAGGGTTGGACGAGCAGGACCTGCTCCGCGGGCTGGGCGGCCTCGTCGGTGGCGGCCTGGTGTCCGCAGCCCGGAGGGCCAAGAAGGGCCAGGCAAGCGATGCCGCCCATCAAGCACGCGATTCCGCCGGCCGGCGCGCGAAGGCGCCGGGACGCCGATACTTTCATGGTCGCTCCGTTCATCGAACGCTCCTCAACGCGAGTTCGGATCATCGAGCGCTCTCCGAGGCTAGTTCCGAAAAGACGGGCCGGCCGCTGTAGCGCTCCAGCAGGGCCAGGGCTGCGTACGTGTCACGCCGGGCCTGCGCTTCGTTGCCGAGCGCGACCTGCCACGCGATGCGAGCGTCGGTGACCTCGAGCAGACTGCCCGCGCCCTCCTCGTGCCGCAGGTTGGCGAGGTCGAGGGCTCGGCGGGCGAGTTGCACCGTTCGTGCCCGCGAATTGAGCTCGTCGCGGGATCGTCCGAGTTCCAGGAACCCCTGCGTCACCGTGTTGGAGACGGCTTCGCGCGCGCGGGCGAGATCGAGGGCCGCCGTGGTGCGGTGGGCTCGCGCCTCCTCGATCGCTCCCTTGGTCAGGAAACCATCAAAGACAGACCAGCTCAGGCTGACGCCGACGTTCTTGTCCCTCACCCAATCGAGGCGATCGGGAAAGGCCCCACCGGGGAAGGCCTGATGCGAGAGCCTGGCGAAGACGCCGAGTTCGGGCCAACGATCCGCCCCCGCCACCGTCACCGCGTGCCCGCGCGCTTCCAGCATCTCCCGCAACGCCTCGATCTGTGCGCTCTGGCGGGCGCCGGCCAGGAGCACCGCGGTGTCGGGCATCGCAACCGTCTCGCCCCCCAAGGTCCCGTCGAGAAGATTGCTGGCCAGGACGAGGGGCAGGCGGTCGGGAAGGTTGCACAGGCGCCGCAACTCCAGGTGGCCGAGATCCCGCGCCGAGCGGGCTCGCGTCACCTCGGGGATCTGGTTGTCGCGGGCGACTTCCGCCTGCAGGAGCTCGAACTCCGAAGCGGAGCCGGCCTCGTGCCGCACCCGCACCCGCCGCAGGTGGATCTCGGCCTGCTCCAAGCCAAGTTCCGCGATGCGCACGATCCGGTCACCGAGGAGAGCGTCCAGGTAGGCGCGCCGGGTGTTCCAGATGACCTCGTCCTCCCGATCGGAAAGCAGCAGTTCGGCAGAACGCACGGCATGGCCGGCGGCGGCCACCGACGCCCAGATGGAAGCGCCCTGAAAGACCTTCTGGTAGAGATCCAGCGAAGCCTCCCACGAGTTCTCGCTGGCAAAGGAGCTGTTGCTGAAGAGCTGGGAGATGGCGTGGAAGCCGGCGCCGGGAATCGCTTCCTCGAGGTCGCGAATCCGCGCCAGCAGGTCCGGATTCGTCGTGTCGGGCTCGAAGGGCCCCGGCCCTCCGCTCGCCCCTTCGAAGATGCTCTCGAGCTGGCGGGTGTAGCTGCCCGTCATGGTGAGCTGGGGCAGCGCGGAGGATCGCGCCTGCAGATAGCGGCCACGGGCCAGCGTCCGGTCGGATCTCGCCTGGTTCATCTCCTCGCCCAGGCGCACGGAACGCGCCACGGCATCATCCAGCGAGAGCCGCAAGGTGTCCGGGGTGCTTGCGGCGGGGGTGGAGCTTACCGGAGCAACAGCAAAGAGGTCGGCTCTGTCTGTGCCGCCGGAAGCGGGTGCAGCATCGGCCGCGCAGGCGTAGAAGCACGGCAAGCCACCCAGGAACCACAGCACGGCCGCCGCGGCGCACAGGTGGAAAACCTGGGGGGGTCTCGGAGTCAACCGGTGGACGCGCATTCTCCAGAAGCTACCAGTCGTCGCGGAAATGCGTCAAGGTTGCACAGCTTCGTTTCGCTTCCGCTTCGGGAGCTGGGACGTTGCCGGGGAATTTCCGCCCGCCCGAGCCTGAGTCTCCGAGCTTGGATCTTCGAGCGTGGAGCCCGAGCGCCGATTCCTGGCCCGGCTTAGCGGGCGTCCTGGATCCTGCGCTGGGCCTTGCGGTCTCCCGCGGCGCCGATTCCCATGATCATCCGGTACTTCGTCACGGTCCGGCGGCTGATCGGGAACCCCTTGACCCGCAGGATCGCCGAGATCTCCTGATCGCTCCAGGGATGCTCCGGATCTTCCTCCTCGGCGAGCAACCGGGCGAGCGCTTCCATCACGGCCTTGTTGGCGATCTTCTCGCCCTTCTTGTTGATGATCGAACGGGAGAAGAACGCGCTGAGGGGGATCAGGCCCCTCGGGGTCAGCATGAACTTGTCCTTCAGGATCCGGGAGACGGTGGCTTCGTTCAGCCCGAGGCGCTCGGCGAGCTCTTTCTGGAGGAGAGGCTTGAGCGCCTCCTCGCCCTTTTCGACGAACTCCATCTGCTCGCGGACGAGCTGGGTGCCGATTTCATAGAGCGTGCGATCCCGATACTCCGTGGCGCGAACGAGCATGCGCGCGTCACTGCGCATCTGACGCAGACGGCGCAGTGTCTCCGCCGGGTCTTCATCCTGGGAAGGCTGCTCCGCCGTGAGCGCCGCCTTGCGCGGGATCCGAGTCTCCCGAAAACGGTACCGGCCCGAGAGCGGATGGCTAAGGCTGACCTGCCACTCGCCGTCCACTCGCTCGACCACCAGGTCCGGATAGCGGGTCGGCTCGACGGACTGATCGAGAAGCGATATCGGGCTGCGGTAGAGACGGTGGAGATCTTCCAAAGCCCCCCGAAGCTCGCCGGGAGAAACGCCCAGCTTGCGCGCGACCGCATCCAGGTTCCGCGGACGGATGTCGGCGAGGACCCCTTCGCGGATGATGCGGGCCGCCAGTGAGTCCTGCTTGTTCTGCCGCTCGAGTTGGATCAGGAACGAGTGGCTCTGGTCCCGCGCGCCCACCCCGGGAGGATCGAGCTGATATCGGAGGACGCGCAGAGCTTCCTCCACCATCGGCCGGTCCTCCGGGCCAAGCTCGAACGCCGCCAGCAGCTCATCCTCGGTGTAAGGCAGGTAGCCGTGCTCATCCAGGTTCTGCAAGAGCTGGAGGGCAAGTTCCTGGGCGCGCCGGGTGAGGTCCATCTCGCGCACCTGGGATTCGAGCTGTTCATACGGGGAGGGCATCGCGATGGCGATGAGGCCAGGCGTCTCGTCAGCGGGGAACTCCTCGTGCGTCCAGGGCGTGGCGGCGACCGGGTCGAACCATGCCTCGGCCTCCTGAAAGTCCGCCTCCTGCCGGGCGGTCGGAGCGCTCGGAGCCGCGCGATCAGCGTCACGGATGAAACGGGGATCGGTGGCCTCCTCGTTACGCTCCAGCCACGGATTGTCCATGACCCTCTGCTCGAGGCTCTGCACCGCTTCGAGGATGGGCACCTGGATCAACTCCAGGTTCATCCTCATCTGCGGAGTGAGGGTCTGGGTCAGCCCCAGCCGTTGAGAGATTTGAAGGCCTTGCCGCATCAGAAATCGTCTCCCGCTAACGGACCGCTATGATGCCTCTCCACTATACGCGCAGGCTGATCGCGGGCTCAAGGACATGCGATCCACGCCGGCGCGATCCTTACTACGGTTTGCGGAACCTGACGGCTGGTTCTGAACCTTCGGATGTCAGAAACCTCGGGCCGGCGGCATTCGAAGGCCGCCACGCGCCCTCCGAGGCGGATCCCAGCCGTTAGCCATTCCGTCATTCCGCCGCCGTCCCAAAGCCCGCAGGCATTCCGATGTCCTGAGTTGTCCCGGAATCCTGAGCTGTCCGCAGATTCCTGAGCTGTCCCCAAAACCTGGGCTGTCCCGATCTCCTGAGCCCTCTGGGGATCCGCCCAACCGCCATGATACCCCGTGCCCCGCTTCCTGATCCGAAGTGATACCTTTTGGGCGGCGCGGGTCGAACCGCCTTCGTGCCGGAAGACGGGAAAGGCGCGCCCGGCGACGGGAGGCATGGAGCCATGAAGGTCTTTCTATCGGTCGACCTCGAGGGCATCTCGGGGATCACATCGCTGCGGCAGATCAGTTCCACGGGGCCGGAGTACGGTCATGCGCGCGGCCTCATGATCGAAGACGTCAACGCGGCCGTGGCCGGCGCGCTCGAGGGCGGCGCGACCGAAGTGCTCGTGCGTGACGCGCACGGACCGGCCACCAATATCCTCCCCGATCGCCTGCACCCCGGGGCGCGGCTCATGGCGGGGTGGATGCCCGCCCTCGACATGCTGCAGGGGCTCGACTCCACCTTCGCGGTCGCCTTCTTCATCGGCTATCACCCCGGACCGCCGGCGGCCGGTGGCGTGCTCAGCCACACCTACTCGATGGACACGATCCGCGAAGTCCGTATCAACGGGCTCTCCGCCGGAGAGTCGGCCATCAACGCGCTGCAGGCCGCCACCCACAACGTCCCCGTCGGCCTGGTCACCGGCGAGCGCGGCCTGCGGGAGGAGATCGAGCCGATCCTCGCCCAGGCGGAGTTCGTCGTCACCAAGACCGGCTACGGCTACCAGTCCGCGCTGCTCGAGCCGGTGGAGTCCTGCCGCCGCGAGATCCGCGCGGCCGCCGCCCGCTGCGTTCAGAAGATCAGCGGCGGACACCGCTATCCGCTCTACCGGCCGGAGGAGCCGCTGCACGTGGAGATCGAGTTCCATCGCGCGGAGGCCGCCGCGGCGGCGAGGCTCGTGCCTTGTGTCGAACTCACCAGCACGCGCTCGGTGGTCTTCGGCTGTCCTTCGGCGCAGGAGTTCGTCACGGTCTTCCAGCTTCTCTGCCAGGTGCTGTACGGATTGAAGACCTGAGGACGCGAGCAGGCTGCCGGCACTGCTCGCATGCCATGTTCGATCGGAAAGACAGGGACCCTGTCCGCCGAATCGGCCTGGAACAGCTCGAGGCGAAGACGCTGCTCAGCGCGAGGCCACCCTTACCAGCCGTTCCGTCCGCGTCAGGCCCTGGGCGGAGAGACGGACCTGAAAGACGCCGGATCCGACCTCCCGCCCCGCGCCGTCGGTCCCATCCCACTGCAGCAGCCCCGAGCCCGCTCCCACCTCAAAGGAACGCACCAGCCGCCCTCCGATATCGAAGATCGCCAGTGAACCCGGCCGGTCCCCCGGAGTCCGGAAGCTGATCCGCGCCTCCTTCAGGGCGGGCCGGGGCGAGCAATCCAGCAGCAGACCGTGATCCCGGGAAGGCGTGTCCGCCGCCGCGGCCCCAGTCTCGACCACGGTCAGCACCTGCCCCGCCGGAACGCCAGTCATGACCTGGAGGGTGCCGCTCGGCCAGCGGATCTCCAGGGAGTCCACGATGGCGGCGTCGCCCAGGCCGAAATGAGCGCGCAGGTCGTGCTGCCCCTGAAACGTGTTCTGGGCGGAGATGTCGCGCCGCTGCCAGACCGCCGCTCCCTCGATCGTGGCTTTGACGCGCACGCGAGCGCCGATGGCCGAGCGGTTGGAGAAGGATCCGGTCAGCTTGACCGAGAGCCACGACGCTCCGGTGGTCTCATTGCGAAAGAGGGACGGGTTGCCTGCGGGGGCGTAGACGTAGATGTCGATGTCGCCGTCATCGTCGTAGTCCCCGGCCGCCGCCCCGCGAGTGGGGTAGGAGCCGGCCGTCAAGGGCGTGCCCGCGACGGAGCTGAAGGTGCCGTCGCCGTTGTTCTGGAAGAGGTGGTCCGGGCGAGGTCCGTCGGTCGCCACCAGGCAGTCCAGGTCGCCGTCGTTGTCGAGATCGGCCCAGACGGAGGCCAGGTCCTGCGTGTTGTCCATCACCAGCGGCTGGTCGGTGATCGCGGTAAAGGTTCCGTCGCTCTCCTGGCGGTAGAGGCGATTGGCCATTCCGTTGGTGGTCCCCTGGTAGTTCGTCAGGTAGGCGTCCAGGTCGCCGTCATTGTCATAGTCGATCCAGTTCCATACCTGGCCGTCCTGCGGATCGGTGGCGATCGGCGAGTCGGTGATCCGCTCGAAGCGCGCCGAACCGGTTTCGGCCAGCAGATTGCGGAAGAGGAAGTCCGGCGCGACGGTGCCGTTGGCCGGGCCGGAGCCGATGAACAGATCCTGATCTCCATCGTCGTCGTAGTCCGCCCAGGTCGGGACCGTGTACGGCGCCAGGCTGTCCGTGACCGGCTCTCCTTCCACGCGGGTGAAGTTGTACCCGAGCGGGCCATCGTTGTGGAAGAGATGGTTCGGCAGCGGATCGCCGGGGATGAAATTGCGGGGATGCGCCACGACAAGATCCACGAGGCCGTCGTTGTCATAGTCGCTCCACGCGCAGGCCCAGCCGCGATTGGCCGCGGGATCGCCGATGCCGCCGGAAAGCGCCGGCGTGAAGGAACCTCCGTCATTGCGATAGAAGACCCCGGCCTCGCCGGCCAGAAACGCGTCGGGATCGCCATCGTTGTCGGCGTCGGCCCACGAGCTGCCTTCCATGGAGAAGGGCTGGGTGGTGACCGACTCGCTGCCGATGCCGCTGCCGGTGATCTTCACGAACACCCCGCCGCCGTCATTGCGATAGAGGAAGGTTGGGTCGCGGTAGAGGTCGATGTCCCCGTCCGCGTCGTAGTCGATCCAACTCGCCCCATAGTACTTCTGGGCGTCGGCGCCCGGGTCGGTCACGATGGGGTTCGCGGGATCGGTCACCTTGACGAAGGAGATTTCACCGCGGGACGCCAACGGGGTCATGGTCAAGAGACCGATGCCGAGGGCGAGGTAGAAGGAGAGGCAGGCGTACTGGCCGAGGCCAAGGCGACGGCTGAGGCCAAGGCGGCGGCTAAGGCCAAGGTGGCGGCTGAGGCCGGAGTAGAGGCCGAGGCCGAGACGCCGGCCTTGACCAGGACCGGCGACGGCGATGGATGCTGCTTTGGATTTCATCGCGATGCTCCTTGAAAGAGACTCCCGGCAGAAACGAGTGTCGGCTCGCAGGTCTGGCGCCGACGTTAGGCGGAGAAGACGGGCAGCGGGACTCCCCTAAACGGGGGATTCTTCAGGAGGGCAACCGAGGCCGGCGGCAGGTGAGGCGAGGTCTTGCCGGAGCCGCGCCCGCGGCGGCGCAATGCCGGGACAGCGCAGCCACGTGCGCACGAGCACCCGCCGACACAAATCCTTCCACAATCGATCAGATGAGACGGTCTTTGAGCGCCTTGGCCACCGCCTCCGACTTCGAGTTCACCTCGAGCTTGCGGTAGATCGCCTTCATGTGGCTGTGCACCGTCTCCACGCTCAGGAACAGGCGGGCGGCGATGGTCTTGTAGGTGTGGCCGCCGCAGAGGAGGGTCAATACCTCCCCCTCCCGGGGGCTCAACGGCGAGACGGTCGAGGGGCGAAACGACTCCGCCACGCGTCGGGCCACCGGCGGGCTCATCGGTGCGCCCCCCGCGAACGCCTCCCGGATGGCGCCGAGGATGCGATCCGGGGGAAAGGTCTTGAGTAGGTAACCGCAGGCTCCCGAGCGCAGCGCCCCGAAGATAGCCTCATCGTCCTCACGAATCGTCAGCATCACGATCTCGGCCGACGGGACAAGAGAGCGGAGCCGTCCCAGCGCCTCCAGGCCCGAGATTCCCGGCAAGCCGATGTCGAGCAGGATGACATCGGGAGCGGCCGCCACCAACACCTCCGCGCAATCTTCGAACCGGGCAAAGGCGCCGGCGCAGGCCATGTCGGGGATCCCATCGACCAGCGCGGCCAGACCCCGGCGGATCTCGCCGTCGTCCTCGATGACGAGCACGCGCAGAACTGACTCGTGCACTCCACCCTCCATCGCCTACTCCAGGATGTCCGCCTCGAATCGAATGAGCGTACCGCATTGCGGGGCCGCCTCGACCGCCACGGTCCCGCCGGCTCTTTCCGCCCTCTCCCGAAAGCCCGGCAGTCCCATGCCGCCGGCCGACCGCGCGGACTCCTCGTCGAAGCCGCAGCCGTCGTCCCGCACCTCTACCCGCAGCCGGGACCCGGAGCGCTCCGCGGTCACCTCGACATGCTCGGCCCGGGCGTGACGCCGGGCGTTGTTCAGGGCCTCGCGGAAGAGGAGCGCCAGGTGCCGTTTTCGCTCCGGCGCCAACGAAAGGTCTGCCGTGGACGGATCGGCCAGGCGCACCTCGAAGCGTGTCCCGGAGTCCTCGAAGAGCGGGCGGCCGATCTCCTCGAGATGCTGGAGCAGATCCGACACGCGGCTTCTCCGCGGATCGAGGAGCCAGAGGAACTCGCGTGTCCGGCGGGTCAGGTCCTGCGTTGACGCGGAGATCTTCGACAGGTAGGCGCGCGCGGCATCGTCTTCCCGGCGCAGGTGACGGAGGGCCAGCTCGGCATGCAGGGCGATGCGCGTCAGAAGGACGCCGGTCTCGTCGTGATAGTCCCGGGCGAGTTCGCCGCGGACGCGGTCCCTTTCCGCCAGGCGGATCTCCTCCTCGCGCAGGAGCGTTCGGAGGCGCGACCGCAGAGTCCAACGATGGCCACCCAGGAGAAGCCCGCCCGCTCCGACCAGTGCCAGAACGCGGAACCAGGTCGTCTGCCACCACGGGGGGGTGATGACCAGAGGCAGGGATAGACCCCCTCGTTCCATGCCCCATCCCGGTTGGCGGCGCGCACCCGGAAGGTGTATCGACCGGGATCCAGGTTGGTATAGGACGCATAGCGGCGCGCCCCGCAGTCGTTCCAACCTTCATCGAATCCTTCGAGGCGGCAGGCATAGCGGGCTCGCGAAGGCGCCGCGAAGTCGAGCGCGGCGAAGTCGAAGCCGAGGAAGTCGTTGCGATGCGTCAGGACCAGGCGTCCCCGCGAATCCAGCAACTGACCGAGCGGCACTACCCGGTCATAGCATCGGAACGCCGTGAGGACGACCGGCGGAGGCTGCGGGTCGGGGACAATGTCCGCGGGATCGAACCGGCAGTATCCGGTGACGCTTCCCACGATCACCTCCCCCCCGGCCGTCGCACAGGCGGCGCGGGCGCGAAACTCGTTTCCCGGAAGCCCGTCGCCGGCGTCATACCGGGTGATCCGGCCGGTAGCGGGATCGAGCCGCGCCAGACCGGCATTGGTGGTGAGCCACAGGATGCCCGCGGGGTCCTCGACGATGGCGTTCACCTTGTCGCCGGGCAGTCCGTCGCGCTCGGTCCAGACATCGAAGGCGAGCGTCGAGAGATCGAGACGGTCGAGCCCGCCGCTGTAGGTCCCGATCCAGAGGCTGCGCCCATCACCGCTGAAGCGCAGCGCCTGGACCGAGAGATTGCTCAATCCCCCGGGCGTGCCCGGCCGGTAGTTGTCGAAACCCCCGCGCATGCGGTCCAGCCGGCTCAATCCGCCGACGAGGGTGCCGACCCACGGAGAGCCGTCGGGCGCAACCGCCACGGCGGCGCACCGGCGGGACGGAAGGGACGCCGGATCGGCGGAGTCCGCCGTGTACAAACGGCTCAGTCCGCGTGCCGGATCCAGCCAGACCAGCCCTTCGGAAGTCGCCAGCCAGAGGCAGTGTTCGGCGTCCTCCGCGATGTCGGACACCGGAGTCTCCGAGGGTGCCGCCAGAGACACGAAGGTGAACTCGAACCGGCGCCGGCCCTCCGCTTGGCCCTCCCCTTGTCCTTCCGACACGCGCGCCAGCCCACACGTCGTCCCCAACCACAGCGTCCGGTCCCGGGACTCGAACAGCGCACCGCAACCCACGGGGCGTTTCGAGTCCGAGAGATGCGGGATGCGGAGCACCTCCTCCCTATCGCCGTCGCGCAAGACAAGGCCGGCCGGCGTCCCGATCCAGAGTCTCCTGCGGCTGTCCTCGAGGAGGGCGCAAACCGCCGCGCGCGAGGGATCGCCCAGTTCGCGAGGAGGCCAGGCCGCGGACACGAAGCGCGTCCGCCGCGGGTCGTGGTGCGCGACCCCGCCGCCATCGGTTCCGACCCAAAGGCCTCCGCGGCTGTCGGTGAGGATGGCCGTGACGACATCCGCCCCGAGGGTCGTGGCATCGCCAGCATGGTGGCGGAAGAGGCGAGGCGCCGCGAGACCATGGTGAGCCGCGGACTCCGCCGAGGGCAGCGCTCCCAAGCTCATCTCGTGGCGATCGAGGGGACGCGTAGGATGGACCTGCGCGGGCGTCCTTCGCGGCCACTGCACCAGACCGCCGGTTGTCCCGAGGAAGAGGCCGCGCTCCGAGACCGCGAAGGCTCGTATCCCGTCCGAACTCCAGGCTCCGCCCGGAGCGGAGCACCACCGGCCCGCCTGATCCACGTGTTCGAGAGATCCCCCGCCCCGCACGATCCACGCGCCTCCCGCCGAGTCCGGTTCGATCGCGACGATTCTCCGAGCCCGGCCGGAGGCTTCCGCCCGGCCTGGCAGCGCGGAAGAAACGAGAGTGAACGCGGGATCCTTCTGGGCTCCGGACGGACTGTTCCTCGCTTCCATCTCGACGGTGTTCGCGCGCCGCCAGAGCGATCCGCCCCGGGTTCCCGCCCACACCTCGCCAGCCGGACCGATGGCCAGAGCTTGTATCCACGGCTCGCGTTCGAGGCCATCCATCCCGGGCTGGCCCTCGCGGCTGTCCACCCCCAGCTGGTCCTCGCGGCTGTCGACCCCCAGCTGGCCCTCCCGGCCATCCACCCCCAGCTGGCCCTCCCGGCTGTCCACCCCCAAACCGCCTTCGCGGCTGCCCGGCAAAGGGACCGCTTCCACCTCGGTACCCCCTGTCATGGCAGGGCGCGATGCCTCCTGGTCAAGGTCGATGCGGTAGAGTCCCCGCCGCGTACCCATCCAGATCGCGTGGGCGTCAGCGCACATGGCAGTGATCCCGAAGCTGAACGGGTCCTCTGCGGATGAAACGCCGGCGAAGCGGGGACGGATCCTCTGAAGCGTGACGTCCGAGTCGCTCGAGCGAAGATAGAGGCCACGTTGCGTCCCGGCCCACGTGCGCCCGAGCCCATCCGTGACGATGGCGGTCACCGGCGGCGCCTCCGGCGGACCCTCGCCCGAGACGAAAACGAGGTGGACAAAGCTCTCCCGCCGCGCGTCGTAGATATCCGCTCCACCGATGCCCAGCGACACCCAGAGATCTCCCGCGCCGTCCACAGCCAGCCCGCTGATAAAGCTGCCCGCGGGACCGTTGGGGTCATCCGGGTGGTAGCGGAAGCTGCGACACTCGTACCCGTCATAGCGATTGAGGCCGTCGGCGGTTCCGATCCAGACATAGCCGGTCCGGTCCTGGATCAGCGAGGTCACGTAGCTGCTGGAGAGCCCGGGGATGTGATCGAACATCCATGGATCGTGGGGCGCGGCCTCCCGATGGTCACCGGAAGTGCCGGCCGCGGCGTTCGGCGGCGTGGCCACGCGCAAGAGGATGGCGGCGAGCACAAGCACGCGCCGAAGACGGACCCCTGCTGGTCTCTGCATGGCCGCTCCAATTCATCGGGTTTCTCGGGATGGGACGCGGAGCCCCGATTTGCCTCGGCCATGTCCAGGGGAAGTCCCGGACCGCGAGGTTCCTCGGAAGACCGCCGCGTGGGCAACCGGGGAGTATACGCGGCGGGTTCTGGAACGAGGATTGAGAACGGTCGCCAGGAAGCTTTCTGCGGGCATGGACTTGACCACAGCCCGCCGCGGTCACCGGGTTTCCTGCCACGCTGGCCCGTTCTTCGCTCCCTCCCTCTTTCGTGTCAAGACGTCGTC
>JAKQSZ010000046.1 GCA_029569475.1 Candidatus Eiseniibacteriota bacterium
CACGACCAGCGCGCATCCCGGAAAGAACGCCACGGCAACGCCCGGCTCAATGACGAGCGTGTCCGGGCCGTCGACGGCCAGGTCGCCGGTGACCACGTAGGGGCCGCCGGACTTCATCCAGCGGCCCGAGACACTGCCCGAGAGCCCTCCCAGGGCGGCGACATCGCGCACTTCCTCCTCGTTGCCGTAGTCGTTCGCGTTGTCGCGGTAGAGGGCCGTGAGGATGTCCCCGGTTCGGGCCGCAAGGATGCCGTCTCCGGATCCGCCCGGTTCGGGGCGCAGCGGGATTCCGCCGTGAAAGACCCCCACCTGGCCTGGGGCCGCGGGGAGCTCGATCTCCTCGCCGGCCGGCTCCGAGCCGCTGCACAACGTGACGCGCACGCCGTCCTCCCGATCCGGATCTTCGACGCGGACGTACAAGCTTTCCGCGTCCGGCGCCACGGCGTAGCCGATCGTGTCGGCGTTCGCGTTGGTGAAGTGGAGAAGGCCGGTGGTTGCGCCCCGCGCCGGCCTGGCGGAGGCCGGCAGGAGCAAAAGGCACAGCAGCAGAGGCAGGACTCGGGGCAACACTCCGGGAAGGACTCGGGGCAGGAGCCGGGGCAGCGGCCCCGGTCGAGTCAAGGACAGCCGCAGCCCCACAGACACGGTGTTCTGGACGAGAGGCAACATGGACACCTCGGGCTGATCGTGGAGACGCCTCCGCGTGCGGTGCGGGCGCGTGGAGAGTTGTCGCCGGGGATACCCGCCGGCCAAAGCCAGACGATCGTAGCGGCCAGCGGGGCCATGGTCAACTTGCGCCGGCGCCACCGCGCCGCCGGCCGCAGCGGGTCCGCAGACAGCAGAGGCCGGATTCCATCGCCGCGCCCTGGCTGGCGGTGACGCCTGTTGGCGGCCCACCTGTGCCCCTGCCGCGCCAGGCCCGGTGTGCTGTAGTCTCACGTTGGTCTCACGGCTGGAAGCTCGGATGCCGGCCCCATCGCGTCCGCGTTGGAGCCGGCCTGTCCAGCGTGTTCTTCGCCTGAAGGGAGGCCAGGAGGACCGAGGCATGTCTGACACCATCGTTCGATTCCCCTTCTCCGCGATCGTGGGCCAGGAGCGGCTCAAGTGGGCCTATCTGGCAAATCTGGTGCGGCCCGGGATCGGCGGCCTTCTCATCAGCGGCCCGAAGGGCACGGGGAAGACCACCATCGTTTTTTCGGTGGCGGAGGCGCTTCCCGAGAACGACGTGGTGGAGGGATGCCTCGTTGGTTGCGATCCCGCCGAGCCTTCCGAGCATTGCCCGCACTGCCGGCAGCGCGCCAAGGACGCTGCTCTGCCGGTGGCGCGCCGGCCCATGCGGGTCATCAATCTGCCCCTGAGCTGCACCGAGGACCGGCTCATCGGAAGCATCGACGTGGAGAAGCTTCTGGGGCAGGGGACACGCGAGGTCGAACCGGGGCTGCTGGGAGAGGCGCACCGCAACATTCTCTATGTCGACGAGGTCAACTTGCTCCCCGATCACCTGGTCGACGACATCCTCGACGTGGCCGCGCGGCACTGGAACACCATCGAGCGCGAGGGGGTGTCCTTCAGCCATCGGAGCGAGTTCGTGCTCATCGGCACGATGAATCCCGAGGAAGGGGACCTGCGTCCCCAGATCCTTGACCGCTTTCCGCTCTGCGCCAGGGTCGAGACGGTGAGCGACCCGCGCCTGCGGGAGGAGATCGTGCGGCGGAATCTGTTGTTCGAGAAGGATCCCGGGGAGCTGGCGCGTCTCTTCGCCCCCGAACAGGCTCGCTTGCGGGAGACAATCGCGCGGGCCCGCGCCGAGGTTGGCAACATCGTCGCGCCGCCCGCGTTGCTTCGGGCCACCGCGACAGCCTGCTCGAGCCTGAAGGTCGACGGGCAGCGTCCGGACATCGTCATCATCAAGACCGCGGGGGCATTGGCCGCCCTCAACGGCGCCGCCGAGGTCGGCCCGGCTCACCTGCTGATGGCGGCCGAGCTGGCGTTGAATCACCGCACGCGAGATGGCGGTCTGCTCGACCCGCCTTCCCGCGAGGACATCCACGAGGCCTTCCGCAAGGGAATGGCGGCTGCCCCCGCGGATCTCGAACCGCATCGCGCGGTCCGCAAGGAACTCGGCGCCCTGGGAGAGCTGGCGGAACCCGAGCCGGATCCGGTCCAGGCGAGCGGAAGCCGTGCTCGCGAAGGGGAGACCGCGCGAAAAAAAGCCTGACCGGTCTTCCTGAAGCAGGGGGACCGGCCAGCCTGGCGCAGAAGCGCGCTGCTGTTGTCGCCGAAGGAGACAGAGGCAGCGGGAGCGGAGCCGCCGGAGAAGGAGCTGGCGCCGGGCGCTCGAGCGGCCGCCCGCTGGCTCTGGCATTGCCTCAGGCGCCGCGGCAAGCGCCGTCGAAGACCGGACCACTCGGCCTGATCCGCCGGTTCCTGCGCAGGCTCTTTCCTCCCCCCCTGAAGAAGGGGCCGCCGCTGGTCGCGCCCTCGGTCCCGGTCCCCGAGAGCGAAGGCGTGCCGGTCTTCGAGTCCCTGTCGGATATCTTCCACACGTCGCGGGCCGCATTCCTGAAGGTCTTGCGGCGCATCCGGCGCGGCCAGGAAGGCCGCGGGCGCGGCGGCGGCCGCCGCGTGTCGGTGCGCAGTTCACGCCTGGGGCGCAACACCCGGCCCGTCCCTTACCGCGTCGGGGAGAACACATTCGCCCCGCGCCTGACACTGCTCCGGTCGCTGCAGCGGCAGAGGTGGCGGCCGGGACCGCCGCGGCAGTACCTGCGCCGCTCCGACTTCATGGGCTGGACCAAGGCCGACCGGCAGAGCCTCACCCTGGTCCTGGTGGTCGACACCAGCCGCTCCATCCGGCTCTACGTCGAGGTCTTCCGCCAGATCCTCAAATCGATGACGGGCCATTTCAACCGCAAGCAGGACCGCATCAGCCTGATCGGGCTCCAGGGCGCGCAGGCAAGGATCCTCAACCACCCCACCCACAACCATCGCGTGGTCCTGAATCGTCTGGCCAAGCTGCAGATCCACGGGGAGTCCCCGCTGGCCGACGGGCTGCTCAAGGCGCTCGAGACGGTGAAGCTGGAGCGGTTCAAGAATCCGAGCAGCCGCAGCCTGGTGACGGTGCTCAGCGACTGCTATCCGGAACCTCTCACCGGAGACTTTCCGGATGTCTTTGATGAGCCGGCCTATCGGGAGGCGATGCGGGTCGCCGGCCTCTACCGGCGGGCGCGCGTCAACCTCCTCGTCATCCACCCCCTCTGCGCCTCGCCCCGCCTGGTGGAAGCGGGGCGCGTCGGGCCCGGGGAGCGCCTGGCGGAGAAGATTGCCGCGCTCTCCGGCGGCCGGCTGGTGAAGATCGAGGAGCGGGACGGCAGAGAACGGATGAGTCGGCGGGAGATGGCGGGTATTCTCCAGGGCATGGAAGCCATGCTGCACGGGCAGGGAAAGGATCGTGCGGCCTCGCCCTTCTCCATCGGCAACGGTTCACCCGGAGCATGACCTTGGACAAACCACGCACCATCTTCGGCGTCCAACCCATCAAGTTCGTCTTTGCGCTCGAGTATGTCCTGCAGGGGTTGGCCAATCCTTTCCAGGGCATCACCTATCAACCGTTCTTCCGGCACTTCCGGATGGACTACGGGCTGAGCGAAGCCCAGACCCAGGGGCTCTTCGCGCGTTCCTACCTGGCCTGGAGCTTCAAGCCGGTGATCGGCTTTCTGATCGATGCCTACGGCAAGACGCGGACGCTCCTGCTGGTGCTTCTGGCGGCGGCCGCGCTGGGTTTCCTGGTCACGCCGGTGGTCGACCGGAGCGTGCTCATCTTCTTCTGGTTCATGTTCGGGCTGTCGGTGATCCTGGCCGCGACCGACGTGGCGGTCGACCGGGCCACGGTCATCGTGGGGGACGCGGAGGCGAAGGAGACCGGGCGCTCGCGCGCGGCCACCGTCGGACTGAACCAGGCGATCTGCTGGACCGCCATCTACGGGACGGGGATCCTCGCGGCGGCGCTCGGCGGATACGTGGCCGAGCACGTTCCGTTCGACGCGCTCATGGTGACCCTTGCCGCCATCCCTCTGGTCATCCTGCTGGTCGTCCTGCTCCTGCCGCGCGACCGCGCACCCTCGATCCCGCTGAAGAGCTCCATCGGGGCGTTCTGGGGCGGCCTCAACAGCGGGCCCATCCTGGGCGTGATGGTCTTCTACTTCATCTTCCACTTCCAGCCCGCCCTGGGCCCGATCTTCAACAACTACCTCATCGAGTCGTTGCACTTCACCCAGACGGAAATCGGCGTGGCCGATGGCGCCGCCTACGGCGGGCTCTTCCTCGGCGTGCTCATCTTCGCCTGGCAGGGCATCCGGTGGCAGGGGCGGCTGGGCATGCGTCGGATCTTCCGGCTGTTCATTGTGGCCAGCGTGCTGATCAACCTCACGCAGTACGCGATGGTGGACCCCTGGTTCACCCGTAACACCACGGCGCTGCGCGGGGTGCTCCCGTTCCTCGACGAGCCGAGCTCGCGGGTGGTCTACTACTCGGCGTACAACGTCGCGTACGGGGCAGCCACCGGCATCGTGCGCATGAGCACGTTCAGTCTGGTGGGCGCGGTCATCCCGGTGGCCGCGGCCGGAAGCCTCTTCGCCGGGTTCATGTCGGTGAGCAACCTGGCCTACTCGTTCTGTTACTCGAGCGGCGCCTGGCTCTACGACCATGGGATGTCGATCGGTCCCATTCGGGAGCTGCAGGCGTCGATCTTCGGCATTCCCGGCGGGCCCGGGGACAGTCTCTCGATCAGCATGCTGATCCTCTTCGGTTCGCTGGCCTATCTGCTGAGCTTCGCCGCCGCCCATCTCCTCCCCGATCGCCGGGAGACCCTGCGGGCCGAGGTGCCCGAGGAAGAGGGCCCGGCACGCTGGAACGCGCTCCCGCCACGATTCAAGAGGGGCGTCGACATCGGAGCCCTGGTGGGCGGCGCGGTCCTGCTGGCCGCGATGGCGCTGGCCTGGAAGACAGATGTCATCACCGGCGTCCTGGTGGCTTTTTTCGGGATGACGCTGCTGCGCAAGGCTATCCTGGACACTGCCCTGCGCCGGGTGCGCGGGGGCGCCTCGGGACGCGGCGGCGCACCGGGAAACGGCGGCGTTTCGGCAGGTGGCCGGCCGTAGACGGTTCTCTACCGATGGAACAGCAAGGCGACGCCGGGGAACGGCTGGATGCGACTTCCGACCTGCTAGCCAGGGTGCGGGCGGGAGATGATCGGGCCCGCGACGCGCTGTTTCTCCGCTTCCTGCCGATCCTCAGCCGGTGGGCCCGCGGCCGTCTTCCCCGATCCGCCCGAAGCCTCGCCGAGACGCAGGACCTTGTGCAGATTACGCTGCTTCGAGCGTTATCCCATCTGGAGGAGTTCCAGTCGCGCGGCGAGGGGGCGTTCCTGGCCTATCTCCGCCGCATCCTCCTCAACGCGGTGACGGATGAGATCCGTCGCGCGGGCAGACGGCCTGCCAGCGAGACATTGGACGATCAGTTGCCGGAGAGCTCGCGGGTCGCGGAAGCGGTTGGCGAGGGAACACTGGCGTCGTATGAGTCCGCGCTGGCGCAGCTTCCGGCGCAGCAACAGGAGGCGGTCATCCTGCGGATCGAGTTCGGATATACCTACGAGGCGATCGCCGAAGCGGTGGGAAGCCCTTCAGCCAACGCCGCTCGAATGATGATCTCCCGGGCGCTGGTCCGTGTCGCCGAGACGATGCGGGAGGGCGACGCGGGCACGCCCCGGCCGCCGGAAGGGAATGACGCGCCTTGAGCCGGGATGTCCCAGACCCGCAGCGCCTGGCGGAATCCGTGGCCGATGCCGCGGTGGAGCAATCGTTCCAGGGTGAGGCCGATTCGGCCGCGCCGATGGTGGCGTTCCGCGAGGGAGAGCATGTCGGGGCGGTCGAGAGGCCTGCCGCGCCTTTGCCGGATCAGGATGATCCGGGGGAGTTGGCCAATCAGCTCCGCTCGATCGAGCGAATCGCCGCCGCCTTCCGGGACTCCCGGGAGGAAGGCGATCCGACGGCGGGCTGGCTCGCTGAGAGCACAGCGGACAGAGCGGCAACAGACCCTGCTCCGCTTGGCGCCGGGCCGGAGCCCCCGCGGGAGGTGCTGTTCCGCTGGGGAGATCTCGACGTGGTGGAGCTTCTCGGCACGGGCAGCTTCGGAGAGGTCTACCGCGCCTTCGATCGCCGCCTGGCGCGTGAGGTGGCCTTGAAGCTTTGTCGCGCCGGGGTGGGCGACGGCGAGGTCTCCCGCAAGGTCGCGGCATTCACGCGCGAGGCCCGGCTGCTGGCGCGGCTCCGGCACCCCAACGTACTGGCTGTGCACGGTGTCGAGGAGCGCGAGGGGCGCGCCGGCATCTGGGCCGATCTGCACCAGGGCCGGACGCTGGAAGAGATCATCAGCCGGGATGGGCCGATGAGCGCGCACGAGGCTTCCTGGATCTCCCGCGAGATCTGCCGCGCTCTCGCCGCGGTGCATGCGGCGGGTCTGGTCCACGGCGATGTGAAAGCGGCCAACGTGATGAAGACCGCGGCGGGCGGGATCGTGTTGATCGACTTCGGTTCGGGGCTGGACTTCGAGGCCGGCGACGTTCCGGGCCCCGGCGAGCGAGCTGGGTCGCCGGGGAGGGCGGGGTCCTCAGGCGCCATGGCGTCCGCGCGAGATCTGAGGTCCGTGGCAGACCTGAGGTCCGTGGCAGATCCGAGGTCCATGGCAGATCCGAGGTCCATGGGCGATACGGGTCCGCGGCGGCCGCGCTCCTCATTCGGAACGCCGCTCGTCACCGCGCCGGAGGTGCTCGATGGCGCGCCTTCCACGCCCGCGGCGGATCTTTACAGCCTGGGGGTCCTGATCTTCCGGCTGGTCACGGGCGCCTATCCGGTGATGGCCGACACGTTCCACGAACTCGTGCAAAGGCACCGCCGCGGGGAGCGGACCCGCCTGGTGGACCTGCGCCCTGATCTTCCGCTGGGCTTCACGCAGGTAGTGGAGCGCGCCCTGCGGGCGAAGCCGCGCGAGCGTTTCGTCACCGCTGGAGAGATGGAAGGCGCGCTGGCGGAGTGGAGTCCCTGGCCCGATCCTGCGCGTCTCCGGACGCCGGCAGGGGCGTACACCGAGGGACAGTCTCACGGTGATCTCCACGAGGCTCGCGGGCGATCGGGGGTCAAGGCCCCGAGGCAGTCGTCGATCCCGGCCGCCGGGCGAGGGCTGAGCACTGGCGCCGGGCCATCGCCGATCCAGGCAGGCCGGCGATGGTCGATCACGGTTCTGGCCGGGCTCGCGGTGGTGGCGGGGGTGCTGGCCTTCTGGCAGCCTTGGCAGCGCGACGATGCTCGCCCCGTCGTTGCCGGCGAGCCCGTCGGGGCTTCGTCACCGCCACCGCCTACGACCGTGGACCGAAGATCACCACCAGAGGTCGAGGCGCAGTTCTACCGGACCAGCGCCTACGGGACCGAGCCGCTGCGCAATGGGGATGCCGTGCAGCCGGGGGATCAACTCCATCTTCTGGTCGCCGCGCCCGAACCGTTCTATGCCTACGTGATCAATGAGGATGATGCCGGCGGGATGTTCGTGCTTTATCCAGTGCCGGGCCTGGAGCCCGCCAATCCTCTGCCGCCGTCCATCCGGCATCGCCTGCCCGGAAGCATCGCAGGGGAGTTCCAGGACTGGCAGGTCACCAGCGCCGGGGGGCGAGAGACGATCCTCCTGATCTGCGCAACCGCGCCTTTGGCCGATTTGGAGTCCTACCTGGCTTCCGTCCCGGAAGCGGCGGCTGATCGCCACGGACCCGACTATGCCGCACTCGACCCGGATCTCGTCAGTGGCCTGCGAGGCATCGGCGGGCTGGCTCCGGCCTCCGCAGGACCCGGCCCGGCCGGGCGCCGGCTGATCGAACTCGGGCAGAGCCTGGAATCGTCGGGCGGCGCAGTCTACGTCCGGTGGCTGGAGCTTCGCAACGATGGGGGCAAGCCATAGCCGCCGGCTCCGGCGGGAGCAGAAACGCCGGGCTGGAAGACCCGGCGTTTCTGGCGAGCTAACTTCCCCTGGTTGAGGGAGTCCGCGTTCCTGCTGCCATCTTCCTCAATCACCATGCCAAACCAAGCTCGCCGGGCGCTCGCTCGGGTGTCGCCGGCGGCGCGCCGCCTTCGTCCTTCAACTCATTGTTATTTAGAGGTTTGCGCGATCGGTCCATCCCGACACCCACGCTCTCGGCAGCGCCCTCCGTGCCATTCACCGCTCGTGGCTCCCGGTGGGACGGAAAACTGTCCGGAACTGTCCCGTCCGCGACACGATTGTGACCGGTCGGTTCGGTCGGGCCTTCCGACTTGACCCAGGTCGTTACAGGCTCTATCCTTCCGCCGTTTGGCCGAGGGCTGAAGCCATCCACACCAGAGTGACCTGCCCCACCGAAGCCCGCCGGCGTCCTCGCGGACGAAAGGAGAGAGCCGTGTCCAGGAAGAATCACTTTCCGGTCGCATGGGTCTGGCTTGTCCAGGCGCTCCTTCTGGCCTTCCTGACGTTATTCGCAGCGGAACGATCCGCCGCCTTGGTGGAAGATCCGATCCCCGATCCATTCGGACATCAGGAAGATGGTGACGGCGACGAGTGGCCGGAATCCGGGCCTCCTCCGTTCCAGGTCAGCGTCTCCGAGTTCGAGCCGACACCCGCCGCCGCACCGGCGCGGCCCATGTCCGGTCAGAGAGCGGCGCCCGCCGGTGATCAGGCTGGGACCCTCACCGCCGCCGATCTGGCAAGCTGGTACGCACGCTGGATCGGTCCATGGATCCGTGTCAGGTAGGCGGATCCATGCAAGGTGGGTGGATCCATGGCAGCCAGATGGGTCCATGCCAGGGGGCTGGATCCATGTCGGGCAAGTGGATCCACGCCAGTGGGCTGTTGATCATGTCGGGTAGGCCGGACCCATGTCAGGTAAGTGGATCCATGTCAGGTAGGCCGTTGTTCCAGTGATTACGTAGAGGGAGATGAGACCAAGGGGTTGGTCGTTCGAAGGGATTGACCATGACGGACGCTGATTCGAACCCTGCTGCACGAAACGAACGGGAGTCTTCGGCTGCGGTGGGCCCGGTGGGTCCCACCGGGCTTGTGCGGGTCTATCTGGAGGGGGGCGCGATCTCCGACGCGGTCAACCTGGCCAGGACCATCCTGTCTTCCACGCCAGAGATCTCCGAGGCGGATCAGATCCGCGTCCTGCTCGCGGAAGGTCTGCGCCTGCTCGGCGACCACACGGGAGCGAAGAGGGAGCGTGGCCTCGTCACGTCGCGCGCGCCCGGTATCGAACTGCTCGACGCCCACCTGCTGGTGCACGAGGGGGACTACGCCGGCTGCATCCGCCTGTTCTCGGCTCGCTCCGCGATCCCGGCCAGGGACCGTGACGACGTGACGCTGCAGCTCGTCGTCGCACAGTGCCAGGCTCGGCTCAATGAACTCGCCGCGAGCCGGCAAACCCTCAACTGGGTCATGGCCCAATCCGAACGACTGCGCTACCAGGAAGGGGTCGCCGACGGGATGATGGCGATGGCCCTGGTGGACCGCCAGGAGGGTTGGTGGGACCGGGCCGAGGGGCTGCTCGTGCGCACGCGGCAGATCTATCGGGATCTTGGGCTCAGCCGCAAGTTCACCCAGGCCACCTTGAACCTCGGCGTGCAGCGCCTCAAGCGCGGTCAGCTCAGCTTCGCGGTCGAGATGCTCCAGGAGGCAGTCTCGCGTTCGCGGGAGATCTCCGATGTGCCGGTCGAGGCTTCGGCTCGCATGATGCTCGGGCTTGCCTTGACCAGGCTCGGTCGCGGCGCGGAAGCGCGAGGAGAACTCGCGCGTGGACTCCGTCTGGCGCGTCGCCAACAGGCTCCACGCCGGCTTGCGATCGCCCTGGAGACCGTGGGGGAGTACCACCTTTCGCAAGCATTCCCGGCTCGCGCGCGGCTCGCCTTGCGCCGCGCCTTGGGCGTTGCGAGGAACATCGCCCCCGACGGCGACATCGTTCCCGAGGTTCTCCGGCGTCTTGCCGAAGTTGAACTGCAGACCGCCAACGCGCAGGCCGCGATGGAACTGGCGGAGGCGGCCGCGACCCGGGCGCGCAAGGCCGGGGACCGCTACGAGTTGGCCACCGCGCTGCGATGCGTGGCGGAAGCCAGGCTTCTGACCGGCGACCGCGCTGGGGGGCGGTCCAGATTGCGGGAGGCGTTGGAACTGCTGACCTCCCTGCGCGAGCTCTTCGAGGCGGACCGGGTGCGCACGTTGCTGGGACGCGCCTCGGAGGCATTTTGCGGGTCGGATTGCCGATCAGCTTCCGGGTCGGCCGTGCCTGGTTCGGCGGCGGCTTCCCCGGAGACTTCCGCTGCGGCCGACTCTCGGACTTCGACAGCGGGGTCCTCCGAAACGTCCGGCACGTCCCCGGCGGAGCGCTCTCCACGCCGGCGGTCCGCCGCCGTTGCTGGCGCGGGAGCTGATTCGCTGCTGGGGATCCTGGCGCGCCACGGAATGATCGGGAGATCGCCCGCGCTGCTGCTGGTGATGGAAGAGGCGCTCAAGGTGGCGCGGCATCGGATCCCGGTGTTGATCCAAGGCGAGACCGGAACAGGCAAGGAGCTGCTGGCCCGGGCGCTTCACTATCTGAGCCCCTGGGCCGAAGGGCCCCTGGTGGCCTTTTCCTGCGTCACCTGTCCGCGCGACCTGCTCGACGCCGAGTTGTTCGGGCATGTCCGTGGCGCCTACACCGGAGCGCGTGACGCGCGGCGCGGGCTGGTCCGCGCATCGCAGGGGGGAACGCTGTTCCTGGACGAGGTCGGCGAGTTGCCCCTCGAGTCCCAAGGGAGGCTCCTGCGTCTGCTTGATTCCGGGGAGGTGCGCCCGCTGGGGTCCGACCGCTCGCTCAACGTCGAGACGCGCATCGTGTCGGCGACCAATGCAGATCTGGAAGAGCAGGTGCGTCAGGGACGGTTCCGCCAAGACCTCTTCTTCCGTCTCGCGCATGTCAACCTGGTGCTTCCTCCATTGCGCGACCGGCGCGAGGACGTACCGCTCCTCGTGGATCACTATGTGAGCGAGGCCCGCCAGGGCGGGATGCCGGCCTTTGCCGGGTTCTCGGCCGACGTCGCGGGGAGGATGGCGGAGTACGACTGGCCCGGGAACATCCGCCAGCTTCGCGCGGAAGTGTTGCGGATCGCGGCCTTGACTGCTCCTGGGGAGATTGTCCATGCCTGGCGTCCGCCAACCCCCTGGAGACACGAGGAACCCTCCGCGCGTCACGCGGCCTCGCCGCACAAGCTCGATCCATCGGATCCGGAAGCCCTCCGCCGGCTTCTGCGGATTCATCGAGGACGCGTGTCGGCGGTGGCCCGGGCGTCAGGGATCTCTCGCTCGCACTTGTACAGATTGCTGGCGCGCTATGGAATCAAGCCGGATGTGATGCGCGAGGACCCGCTGGACCGTACCTGAAGCGATCGCCCCAGCATCCAGCGGTTCCCGCTTGCTGAAGCCGCGAGCGGCTGGCGAGTCCATCCGGACCCGACCAGCCGCGCGCGAAGTCGATAGGGACTATCTCCTTACGAAAGCTATCTCCTTACCACAAGAGAGCGCGTGGCCGTGAAGCTCCCCGCCTGCATCTTGTAGAAGTAGACGCCCGACGGCGCGAGGTTGCCTTGCGCATCCGTACCGTCCCAGGAGACCTGGTGCGAGCCGGCCTCGAAGCTGCGGTCGGCCAGCATCCGGACAAGGCGTCCGGAAACGTCAAAGATGCTCAACCGCACCGCCGATGCCACCGGCACCTCGAAGTTGATGTTGGATCCCTGGCTGGTCGGGTTGGGCCGGCTGCCCGTCAGGGAGAACCTGGCCGTGTTTCCGACGTCGAGCGTGACGTCGCTCGGTCCGAACGACGCCAGGATCTCGAAGTCGTCGATTCCCGCCTCGACGAGCGAGCCGTCCCCGAGGTCGCTGGCGACGAACTTGAATTGCACGTTGCCGAGATTGGCGCCATAGAGCGCGTAGAGATCGAAGTCGACCTTGTCCCAGGCATTGGACGAGGCCATGGTGCGCTCCACGTCGGTCCAGGTTCCGCCGTTGTTGCGAACCTGAACGACCCACGTGTCCGCGTTCGGAGAGCCGCCCAGGTCGTTCGAGTACCAGCGGAAGAACTTGACAGCGGCCTCGCCGGCGCCGGTCAGGTCATAGACGGGGCTATAGAGCGTGGTGGCGCCGCCGTCCACGTCGTTGGTGCCGTCCCCTGATCCTGGAGGAGCGTTGCCGGTGATCCAGCAGATCGTTCCGGGAGCCGGGGTGTGGTCGTCTTCCGGCTGCGCGCTCGTCCCGTTCGGGTCGACGCGTTCCCAGACGCCGGTGGTCGCGTTGTCGCCGCCCTCGAGGTTCACGCTCCAGCCCGACGGCGCCTCGATGTTGTCGTAGACCGTGGCCACGTCGAAGGCGTGAACCACCTGCGGCGCGAGTGACGGGTTGTTCCGAGTGTTGCCGGCCTCGTCTCGCCCGCGGATGTAGTACTCCACCTCGGAGGGCTTCGTCAGATTCGGGATCGTTCCCACGAACTCGTCCGGTTGGCCGGTGGGAGACATGGGAGTCCAGGTGAAGGGGCCGCCGTTGACGGAGTAGCGCACCCGGAGAGAGTCCTCGACCAACGTGCTGCTGGTCGAGTAGATCTCAGCGACGACCTGGGCGTCGCCTTCGGTTGTCCGGGTGGCGAGGGGGGTGTGGTTGATCACCACGCCCACGAGAATCTCGGGACAGATGAAGCCGTCGCCGTCCGTGTCGTGATTGCGCGCCGCGGTGCAGTAGATATCGTAGTTGGGGGTGCCGTCACCCAGGTCGCCGTTGTCGTCATCGGCCATGAAGGTCGCCAGAACCTGGTCGTCCTGGAAGCGAGGACGATGCAGGAGCCGGCCCACGTGCCAGTTCGTAGCGGAGATGAGCCGCGCCTGGTCCACCCCGTAGACCTGGATCAGGAGCTGGAGCGCGTCCCAGTGGAAGCCGGCGATGATCTGGCCGTCGTGGTGAACCGAGCCGTTCAGGTTCTCGGGGTACTGCAGGCTGTTCAGCGAATTGCGGATCCCGCCGCTGCAGTTGTTCAGATAGAAACCGCGCCCGATGATCGATTCCATGGTCATGTGGTTGGCCAGGACGTCGGAGTTGCCCTCGCCCAGTCCCTCATTGCCCTGGCCCCCGATGAGCGCGTTCTGCACCCCGTGGCCGAACTCATGATGGACCACGCCCATGATCTCTCCGGTGTTACCGCATCCGCCGCCCTCGGCGTAGAAGTTGATCGTTCCATCCCAGTAGGCGTTGCAGGTCATGGGACGGCTGACGTTCGCCTGGATCCTCGTGTTGGAGTAGGCGAATCCGGGAGCGAACGTCTCGAAGAAGTCATGGATGTCGTTGACCGCCCGGTAGACGTCCTTCTCGTCCTTCTGGGAGTTGCCGTCGCTGAAGTCGATCTGGAGCGGCACGCCGGGAGTGGCGACGCCGTTGAACGTCCCTTCGGCGCCGGCGACGTTGTTGAGGTCGACGTACGGGCTGTAAAGGTCGGCCGTGACGTCGCGCGCATCATTGCCCGCGTAAGGAACGGTCCAGTTGCCGTCGCCGTCGGCATAGGCGTTGCCCACCCCCGCGATCTGAACGCGGAGATAGGGCATCGTCTCGGGGTTCTGCCCCTCGCAGTAGGAAGGCCGTTGGACGTCGGCCTCGGTCGTTCCCTGGTAATCGAGGAAGTGAATGTCGTTGAAGCGCCAGAGAATCTGCCCGTCGTGCGCATCAACGTGAGTCACCCAGATTCCGATCGGGTCGGCCGTCCGAACGCGGACCCTCCAGACGAGGTGATGCTCGACCTCGGTCGCGCTCACCGGCACCGGAAGGACAAGCAGCGTGGTCGCGCCGTCGAGCGAGTCGGTGGCCGGGTCGAAGTTCACGCCCCGCCGCGCGATGTCCTCCGCGACGGCCGCGGGGATCGAGGGGTTCGAGCGGACCGCGATGTTCTGGTAGACATCGGACCCCGCCACGAAGAGGCGACCCTGCTCGGTGAAGATGAGACGAACACGGCCGCCCCAGACGTCGATGCCGTTGTAGGTCTGCTGGTAGTGGACGGCCCACTTGCCGGCAGCGTGCGGGACGACCTCGAGCCGAAGGTCGTTCATGTCGGCTCGGAAGACCTCGTGATTGGCCTCGATGACGCCGCGGGCCGCAGCCACAGCGTCCTCCTCCGTGAAGAGGCCGCCAGCGACCTGCACGCCCGTGCCATAGAAGCTGCTAGGGGTCGACGTGTGCGGGTTCCAGGAGTGGACGGCCCATTGGCCTCCGTTGACGGCGCTGAAGGCGGTCACCGCCCGCTGCTTCGCGGCGTCGTCGGCGGACCTGTTGTAGGCATGTCGAGAGACCTCGGTGAGAGGAATCTCGTACGAATGGTGGTTCTCCGGCTCGACGAAGGCGCCGGCTGATCCAGCGGCAAGGACCATGGCCGCCGCGGAGAGCCACGACCGGACGCGGGATCTGTGTTGCTGCAAAAGCATCATCCCTTGGAATCTCCTTCTATGAGGTGGGCGAGCTCCCTTTTCCAGGCGAGCGAGGGAGCCGGCACCGGTGGGTGGGTGCTTCCTGCGGAAGGCTGTCTTAGTTGCCAGCCCGGCCGGCAGGCTACAGAAGAGTCTACCTGATCGGGGGGCGGGCCTTCAACGAAGGGAAGCTTTCAGCCCGGCATGCCCCGCAGATAGCTCACCCCACCGAGTAGTTCCATCTGCCCCAGGATCCACGACGCGCGTCCACGGAAATAGGCGGATGGTCGATCCGCGTGACATCGAAGCCCGAGTGCGTGAGGAAGTTCTGGTCCTCCGCGGCGATGATCGGCATCTTCGATCCGCACATCAACGCCGGGCAGCCTGGCGAGGCTACACAGCCGGGCCCGGCTGCGTGTCCGCCGCAGCCTTCGAACGCGCAGTTCGGCGGCGCGCGGCAAACCAGATCATCCCGAGCGCCGGGCCAAGGAGAAGGGCGGAGGCCGGCTCCGGTACCGGCTGAGTGGTTTCTTCGCCAAACAACACCGACATGCTCGCGCGGCCGGAGTGATCGGACCCGCCCAGAGGCCTGCCCTCGACCGTGGTCACGCTCGCGTCGATCGAACTCGAGAGGCTGTAGTAGTAGGTCTGACCTTCCGCCAGGTCCAACCGGATCGGAAGATCAAGGCGAAACGCCCCGGGGCTGGTGAAGCGCCAGACGTCCATGAAGAGGGACCTGTTCTGTTCGTCCATGATGTTCAGTGTCACCAGGCCCAGGCCCGCGGCAGGTCCGGCCGCCTCGATGTAGCCGTCCACGAGGAGGGGCAGATCGACCGGCCCATTGCCGCCGGCGATCGTGAAGGATCCATAGGTACCGCCGTTGGTCCGGCCCCACGCGGCGCCCTGGTGGGGAGGGATCTCAGAGAGCGATGCGAACGTCTCGCCGTGGAAGCCGCGGGCATCGAGGCGAAGCATCGAAGAGCCGAGGTCTCCGAACCGATCCTCGGCGCGGGCTTGCTGGCTGCCCGTCCAGAGGAGCGGGTTTTGTTCCTGGTAGTGATCCTCGTCCCTCCCGTCGTCGCCGTACACCCCGGCCTCGGCCCAACCGCCAGCATTGAGCAGGTCTCCCCAAAGGATTGTCCCGGCCTCGGCGAAGGGGGTATGACAGGCGAGAATGAAGGCCACGGCCGCCAACGGGCGGAGAGCGTGGCGGACTGCATAGCGGCACTGCATGATCATGAACCTCCGATGTGAGTGCTCGTGAGACGACCGCCTCCGCGCGCGCGGATGGCGCGCCGTGACGGAGAAAGGGCGCCCGGGCTTGCGGCTGTTGTCGCTCAACCGCCGCGCAGCCTCGAACCCCCTGAGAGAGCGGGGCGGCATTCCGCCCTCCGAGGCTCAACACGCGAAGGATCGAAAAGCGAACAAGGGAATGCTCATCATGGTCTGTGGGGAGAGACGAAGCATCGCGATTCACGTCGGTAGCGAACGCTGTCCCCCCAGGTACGGCCGAAACCCTCGCACCGTACAGGTTCGATCGCGCAGACCACGCCGCGGGCGGGGACGCGATGCTGCCTGCACGACGCGCAGGGCCGGCGGATGTCGGGGCGCGGGGCACCCCCGCAGGCCCTGATCGGGCGATCTCCCACCGGTGGCCCCACTCCTTTCCATGGCTGCTTGCGGGGTGCCCCGGCCGTCTTGGCAGGATCTTCTCGATGGCCTGGTTCTTGACGGCGCGCTTGTCGTCTCAGGATCCCCTTTCCCAATCCATGGTCAAGCAGCTCGGGATGGCACCGGTCCGGGATCCTTGATCGCAGGTGGGGAGGTACCTATGGTTACAGGCAAATCTACCGCCCGACCGAATACCGCCAGGTAATGAGAAACGGCTCTGCAGGAAAGGAACACGAGATGCGTTGGTCCAGTTTCGTCGAGGCCTTACATCGGAACCACGGAAGCACCCGGTCAAGCCGTCTCGCGCCGGCGCTGCTCGCGCTGATCACAGGCTGGCTGGGCTCTCCGGGCGCGTCTCACGCGGAGTGCATCGATTACGGCGGTTACCTTCACTGGCTCAGCGGCACCGAAACCCCGGGCACGGCGCACGGGATAGCCGCGTCGGGGAACCACGCCTATGTCGCGGACGAGTTCTCCGGCCTTCAGGTGATCGACATGACGGATCCGGCCAGCCCCCAGATCGCGGGCGGTGTCGATACGCCCGGAAGGGCCCTCGGAGTGGCCGTTTCCGGAACCCACGCCTATGTCGCGGACGAGTTCTCCGGCCTTCAGGTGATCGACGTCACCAGTCCGGCGAGCCCACAGCTTGCGGGTAACGTGGACACTCCAGGGGAGGCGCGGGGGATCGCGGTCTCCGGAACCCACGCGTACGTGGCGGACGGGGGATCCGGTCTCCAGGTGATCGACATTGCGGACCCGGAGAGTCCCCAGATCGTTGCGACCCTCGACACGCCGGGTTGGGCGCGGGCCGTGGCCGTTTCGGGAACCTTCGCCTATGTGGCGGACGAGACTTCCGGCCTCCGGGTGATCGACATCGGAGATCCGACGGCCCCCCAGTTCCTGGGCAGCATCGAGACCCCGGGCGAGGCGAACGGTGTGGCTGTCTCGGGGTCGTACGCCTTCGTGGCGGACGGCTCGTCCGGCTTCCACGTGATCGACATCGCGGATCCGTCAAGTCTCCAGATCGTGAGCAGCATGGAAACACCGGGCGCGGCGCACGGCGTCGCCGTTTCGGGGACGCAGGCCTACCTCGCGGATCTTGCCTCCGGTCTCCAGGTGTTTGACATCGCGGATCCGCTGAACCCGCAGATCGTAGGTAGTGTCGACACGCCGGGCGAGTCGTACGGCATCGCGTTTTCGGGTTCGTACGCCCTCGTCGCGGACGACACTTCAGGCCTCCAGGTAGTCGACATCACGAATCCGGCCAGCCCCCCGGTCCTGGGCCACTCCGACACCCCCGGTTCCGCGGCGGGCGTGATCGTTTCGGGCAACTACGTGTACGTGGCTGACTGGGAGTCCGGTCTCCAGGTGATCGACGTCACGGATCCCGCGAATCCTCAGATCAGAGGTAGCCGGGACACGGATCGCGCGTGGGACGTGGCCGTTTCGGGAGCCTACGCCTACGTCGCGGACAACGAGTCCGGTCTCCGAGTGATGGACCTCACGGACCCGGGGAACCCCCGGATCGTGGGCACCGCCGACACGCCAGGATGGGCGTTCGACGTCGCCCTCTCAGGAACCTACGCTTATGTGGCGGACTACCATCTCGGCGTGGCGGTCATTGATGTCACCTCCCCGGCGAGCCCGCAGGTCGTGGGCAGCATTGACACGCCGGGTACGGCGATCCAGGTAGCCGTTTCGGGGACCTACCTATACGTCGCGGACGACAACGCCGGACTCCAGGTGATCGACGTCACGGATCCGGAGAACCCCGAGATCGTGGGCGTGGTCGACACGCCGGGCGCGGCGTACGACGTGGTCATTTCGGGCAACCACGCCTATGTCGCAGACCACGGTGCCGGACTCCAGGTGATCGACATCACGATCCCTGCAAGTCCGCAGATCGTGGGCAGCGTCGACTCGCCCGGGCTGGCGGATGGCGTGGCCGTCTCCTTGACCTATGCCTATCTGGCGGACGGACGTTCAGGCATCCAGGTGATCGACGTCACGGATCCGGCGAACCCGCTGATCCTGGGCGGCGTCGACACGCCCGGCTATGCGCAGGGTGTCGCCGTCGGGGGTAGCCACCTCTACGCCGCCTGCGAGGAAGCCGGCCTGGTGATCCTGCCGCTGCACTGCGAGCCGGGGGATGAGCCGATCGGACCCTTCACCCTGGTGTCGCCCGGGCTCGGCGATTCCGTTTATACGACGGAGCCTCAACTTGTCTGGAACGCCGCGATTCCCGCGGAGGGCGGCCCCGTCTCTTACACGGTCTATTGGTCGGAGGACCCCTTCTTCCTCGAGGCGGACTCGGCCTTCGCCGCCGCGGACACGTTGCTGGCCATGGCGCCGGAGGAGCTGAGCACAGGGGCGATCTACTATTGGCGGGTCCGGGCGTTCAACGATCAGGCCCAGCGCTGGTCGGATCCGGCCGGGGGCTGGTGGTTCCGTGTCCTGGCCCCGGAGCCGATGGGAGCCTTCTCCCTGGTGTCGCCGGAGCTCGGCGACTCCCTCCACACGGCGCAGCCCACGCTCTTCTGGAACGCCGCCGTTCCCGCCGAGGGCGGCGCGCCTTCCTACACCGTGTACTGGTCGGAAGACCTGTTCTTCACCGAGGTCGACTCGGCCTTGGCCGGCACCGACACCTTGCTGGCGATGGCGCCGGGTGTGCTCAACATCGAGACGACCTACTACTGGCGCGTCCGGGCCTTCAATGACTACGGGCAGCGCTGGTCGGATCCGGCCCAGGGCTGGTGGTTCTACGTCGAGGAGGAGATCACGGCGCTGGCGCTCCTTTGCGACGCGGAGGCCGGCTTGGAAGGCATCCTGGTCAGCTGGCAGGCCTTCGACGCGGTGGGAATCCTGGAGTACCTGGTCTATCGCCGGCCGGCCTCGGATGACGCAAACGTGGGCTGGGAGCAAGTCTCCCCGGCGTTGCCCGCCCGGGGCCGGGAGGATGACGACGGCCTGTCGGGAAGCTATCTCGATACGGCGGTCGAACCGGGTGTCGCCTACGAGTACCTCGTCGAGGCGTTCGGTCCCGGCGGCTCGGCCGGCCGCTTCGGCCCGGTCAGCGCGAGCTGGGA
Organism: Candidatus Eiseniibacteriota bacterium; assembly: GCA_029569475.1. The sequence continues at coordinate 19,295 of JAKQSZ010000046.1, forward strand.
TGGGCCGCCGGAGCTGTCGCTGCAGGTGCGGCCGAACCCGTTGCACGGCGCCGGTACGATCGCACTGACGATGCCGCGCGGGGGGGACGCACTGCTGCGTCTGTACAACGCGCAAGGCCGGCAGGTGTCGGAACGTCGCCTGAGCGGGCTTTCCGCCGGCGCACATCTCCTTACCTGGGATCCGGTGGACCGGGCTGGGCGCAAGCTTCCCTCGGGAAACTACTACCTGCGTCTGGAGACTTCGCGGGAACTCGAGACCTCTCGCGAGGCGAAGACGGTCCGCTGGATGGTCGTGCAGTAGGGGCGATCGGGAACGACCGCGACCAGGGAAACACCCTCGACCAGTCGGTCGAGCCCAGGGTCAACCATGACCCGAACCTCCCGATGATCCGCGGGGGAGCGGAAGGAGCCCCCGCTGATGGAGGGGAAACTCGGCGCTCCCCCCGAAAAGCGGTTCCGGGTGCCGCGTCCCGCTGACCGACGGACCGGCCGCCTTGCTCCGACCCCGAGATCCATCTACGATCCTCGCTGGTGAAGCCTGGCTGTTGGAGCCGCGGCGTCGAGGATGGGGTCTGTGTGCAAGGGGGGACAGAATGCGTTGGTCGATGAGCCGGTCGAGTCTTCGTGTCCGGGTTGGGAATCCGACGTCCCGGGCCTCCCGGCGGGGTCGCCTCGGGCCGGTCTTGCTGGCGTTGAGCATCGGCTTGATGTTGTGCCCTGGCGTCCCGCGCGCCGAGTGCATCGACTATAACGACTACCTCCATTGGTCCGGCGGCGTGCGCACGCCGGGCCACGCTTACGGCATAGCCTCTTCGGCGGCGCACGCCTATGTCGCGGACTACGAGTCGGGCCTGCAGGTGCTCGACCTCAGCGATCCGGCGAGGCCCGAGATCGTGGGCAGCGTCGACACGCCGGGCCTCGCGGTGGGTGTGACGGTCTCGGGGACCCACGTCTACCTGGCGGACTACGAGTCCGGTGTGCACGTGATCGACGTTACGAACCCGGCCGACCCCCAGATCGCGGGCAGCATCGACACGCCTCAGCTTGCGTTGGGCGTGGCCGTTTCCGGGACTTACGCCTACGTGGCGGATCACGAGGGCGGCGTGCAGGTGATCGACATCTCGAACCCGGCAAGCCTCCAGATCGTAGGCCAGGTCGACACGCCAGGTCTGGCCATGGGCGTGGCCCTGTCGGGGATCCATGCCTGCGTGGCGGACTACGAGTCGGGCGTGCAGGTGATCGACATCACGGATCCGGCGAACCCCGAAATCGTGGGTCACGTGGACACGCCGGAGGCGGCAAACAGCGTTGCGGTCTCGGGGTCCTACGCCTATGTCGCGACCCACGGGGGTCTGCAGGTGATCGACATCACGCTCCCGGAAAGTCCCCAGATCGTGGGCAGTGTCGGCACTCTGGGCGAGGCCTTGGGCGTGGTCGTCTCGGGGACACACGCCTACATCGCGGATTACGCGTTCGGTCTTCAGGTGATCGACATCACGAATCCGGCGAGCCCCTGGATCGTGGGCCGAGCCGACGCGCCGGGTGATGTGTCCGGCGTGGCGATCACGGAAACACACGCCTACCTCGCGAACTGGGACCTGGGCGTCCGCGTGGCCGACATCACCGATTCGGGGAACCCGCAGATCACCGGCGGCGTCAACACGCCGGGTTGGGCGTTGGACATCGCGGTCGCGGGGAACCAAGCCTGCGTGGCCGATGAAGAGTCCGGTCTTCAGGTGATGGACATCACGAATCCGTCGAGCCCCGAGATCGTGGGCAACGTGGACACGCCGGGTTGGGCGTCGGGCGTCGCCGTTTCCGGAGCCTACGCGTACGTCGCGGACAGCCACGCCGGTCTCCAGGTGATCGATTTCATGGATCCGGCGAGCCCGCGGCTCGTGGGCAGCGTGCAGACGCCGGGTGATGCTCTCCGCGTGGCCGTTTCTGGGGGATACGCGTACGTCGCGGACTACGACACCGGCCTTCAGGTGATCGACGTCAGGGATCCGGCAACCCCGCGGCTCGTGGGCCACATCGACACGCCCGGCTACGCGCAGGGCATCGCCGTTTCGGGGAGATACGCGTACGTCGCGGACCGCGAGTCCGGTCTGCAGGTCATCGACCTCTCGAATCCATCGAGCCCGCAGATCGTGGGCCACGTGGACACGGACGGCCATGCCTGGGACGTGGCCGTCTCGGCGGCCCACGCCTACGTTGCCGACTATGACTCCGGTCTGCAGGTGATCGACGTCAGCAATCCGTCCAGCCCCCAGATCGTCGGGAACGTCCCTACCTTCGGCAGGGCAGTAGGGGTCGCGGTTTCGGGAGGGTATGCCTGGGTCACCGATGTCCTCTCCGCTGTCCAGGTGATCGACATCGCGAATCCATCCAGCCCCCGGCTGACGGGCGGCATCGACATGCCGGGTTCGGCGATGGCCCCGGCGGTTTCAAGGGCGCACGTCTATGTTGCGTGTGACAACGCCGGCCTGGTGATCCTGCCATCGCAGTGTGAGCCGATCGGGGCCTTTGCCCTGGTTTCGCCGGAGCTCGGCGACTCCCTCCACACGGCGCAGCCTACCCTCTTCTGGAATCCTGCCGTGCCAACCGAAGGCGCGCCGTCCTCCTACACCGTCTACTGGTCGGAAGACCCGTTCTTCCTGCAGGCCGACTCGGCCTTCGCCTCGACCGACACCTCGCTCACCATCGCCCCAGGGGTGTTGAACATCGAGACGACCTACCACTGGCGCGTCCGGGCTTTCAACGATCTCGGCCAGCGTTGGTCGGATCCCTCCGAGAGCCAGTGGTTCCATGTCAAGGAGGAGATCACGGCGCTGGCGATCCAGTGCGAGGCGGAGGCCGCCGCTGGAGGGATCCTGATCTCCTGGCAGGCCTTTGACGCGGCCGGGATTGTGGAATACCTGGTCCACCGGCGGCCGGTCTCGGACAGCGCTTCCGAGGTATGGGAACAGGTCTCTCCGGCCGTGCCGGCGCGGGGCGGGAATGACGACGACCTGTCGGGCAGCTTCCTCGATACGGTGGTCGAACCCGGCGTCGTCTATGAGTATCTCGTCGAGGCATTCGGTCCCGGAGGTTCGGCCGGCCGGTTTGGCCCGGTCACGGCGAGCTGGGGCGGACCGCCCAAGCTTTCGCTCCAGGTATGGCCGAACCCGCTGCACGGAACCGGTTCGATCGCGTTGACGCTGCCGCGGGCCGGGGACGCGTCGCTGCGTGTGTACAACGCCCAAGGCCGCCAGGTGTCGGAGCGGCGTTGGGGAAGTCTCTCCGCCGGTTCGCACGTCTTTACCTGGGATGCGGTGGACGCGACGGGACGTCGCCTCCCGTCGGGCAACTACTATCTACGCCTGGAAACAGCGAAAGGACTGGAGAGCGCCGGGGAAGCGATCACGGTCCGCTGGATGATCGTGCAGTAGGGGCGTGAGTAGGGGCGTGCAGCGGGCGCACGCAGCAGGCGCCTATCGCTTGCCCTCCGGTGCGATCGAGCGACCCTTTGACTCCATAGCTGGGGTTGTCCGTCTCAACTTCTATTGCTTTCTACGGCCTTGACACTGGGTCTCCGACCTTTCTAAACTCGCGTGTTCATTTGTGAAGAAAGGAACTATGCGGCCCTATTTCTTTCCCAAGTGGACCAACACCGTCCGCCCGATCTTTACGGCATTGCTGGCGGGGGGGCTGGTCTACGTCGTGGTACTGGCAGTCTTCCTTCTTTCGGGCGGGACGACCAATACCGGTTACCAGCCGGTCCAGCCGGTCCCCTACAGCCATGCCCTGCATGCCGGGGAGCTGGGGATCGACTGCAGGTATTGCCATAACACGGTGGAGTCAGCGGGATTCGCCGCTCTGCCCCCGACGCAGACGTGCATGAACTGCCATGCGCAGATCCGCTCGCAGAGCCCCAACCTGCTGCCGGTCCGGCAGAGCTTCGCCACCGGCGAGCCGATTCCCTGGATCCGCGTGCACGACTTGCCGGACTACGCCTACTTCAATCACAGCGCCCACGTCTCGCGCGGAGTGCCGTGCGTGTCGTGCCATGGCCGTGTCGACAAGATGGACGTTGTCCACCAGGACCAGCCCCTGACCATGGGCTGGTGCCTGGACTGCCATCGCAACCCGGAGCGCCATGTACGCCCGGTCGAGTTCGTCACCCGCATGGACTGGCAGCCCGAAGAGGATCAGTTGACCCTCGGGCGCCGCCTCTGCGAGACCAACAACATCCGTCCCCCGACGGACTGTTCCACCTGCCATCGATAGGGAGCGCATGTCGTCCCACGAATCTTCCTCCGCCGTGGAGCGGACCGCCGGGCGCGCGCACTGGCGAAGCCTGGAAGAGCTGGCGGCCACGCCGCAGTTCCAGGAGATGGTGGCGCGGGAGTTCCCGTCCGAGGCATCGGTGCTGAAGGACGGGCACAGCCGGAGGGGCTTCCTCCAGGTGATGGGAGCCTCGCTTTCCCTCGCGGGCCTCACCGGCTGCCGCTGGCCCCAGGAGAAGATCCTCCCGTTCGCGCATCGCCCCGAAGGGCGCGTGCCGGGCGAGCCCGACTTCTTCGCCACCGCCTTCGATCTTTCGGGATCGGCCCAGGGGCTCGTCGTCACGAGCTACGACGGGCGGCCCATCAAGGTGGAGGGCAATCCCGATCATCCGAGCAACCTGGGTGCCGCCGACGTCTTCTCGCAGGCCCTGATCCTGGAGATGTACGACCCCGACCGGAGCCAGAATTTCCTGAGGGCGGAGGGGCGGCAGTCCTTCAACACGAACTGGGACGAGTTCCTGGATGGTGCGGGACGCCGTTTCGCCGAGCACCGGGCCTCGGGTGGGCAGGGGCTGTGGATCCTGAGCGAACCGTCCAGCTCGCCCGCCCTGCGGAGCCAGCGCCGGATGGTAGCCGAGCTTATGCCGCGGGCGACCTGGGTGGAGTGGGAGCCGCTCTCCCGCATGGCGGAGGTCGAGGGCGCGAGGATCGCCTTCGGACGGCCGCTGCGGGTGGTGCCGCGGTTTGAGGCCGCCGAGTTCATCCTGGCCCTGGATTCGGACTTCCTGAGCGACCATCCCTCCGCGCTTCGCAACGCCCGCGGGTTCGCCCGGGGCCGCCGGCCGGAGCAGGGACACATGAGCCGCCTGCACGTGGTGGAGTCGTGTCCCACCGTGACCGGGTCTTCCGCCGACGCGCGGCACATCGTTCCCGGATCCGCGATCGGAATCGTGGCCGGGCGGATCGCGGCTGAACTGGCGGCGGGCTCCGGCCTTCCGGCGATGAGAGCCGCGGGCCTGGAGTGGTTCTCCCATCACGCCTATCAGGCGCCGTTCGTCTCCGGCCTCGTCGCCGAGCTGCGCGCGAACGCCGGGCGCAGTCTGGTCATCGCCGGTCCGCGCCAGCCGGCCGAGGTGCACGCTCTCGTCCACCTCATCAATGCCGCGCTCGGCAACTTCGGCGCCGCGGGGAGCGCGCCGGGAAGCCTGTCGGCAGATCCATCAGGAAGCACGGGAGGCGCACCGGCGGGCACGCCGACGCTGCGCCTGGTCGAGGACCCTTCCGTTCTCCTGTCGCCGGACAGCCGCTCTTCCGGCGGGCCGGCCGCTCCGCTGGCGTCTCTTTGCGAGGCCATGCGTTCCGGTGCGGTCGAGACGCTGCTGATCGTGGGCGGCAACCCCGTCTATGATGCCCCGTCCGATCTGGCCTTCGCCGATGCGCTGCAACGGGTGCCGTACCGAGTCCATCTCGGTTTGTACAACGACGAGACAGCTCGGGCCTGCCTGGATGCGCCCGGCGCCATGGCGTGGCATCTCCCGCGGGCCCATGCCCTCGAGACCTGGGGAGACGCGCGAGCCTGGGATGGCACCTACAGCGTCGTCCAGCCGTTGATCGCGCCGCTCTATGGCGGCAGAACGGCGACCGAGGTGCTGGCGGTCGCCTTGGGACATCCGGCCACGGCCCATGATCTGGCGGCGCAGAGCTTGCAGGAGTTCGCCCGCGGCCTCGGCTGGAACGGGGTTTTCGAGGACCTGTGGCACGAGGTGCTGCGCGACGGACATCTCCGCGGCAGCGCCCTGCCGGAGGCCGCGCCCGAGCTCTCGCCGGCCTTGCCCGCGGCGCTCCAGGCCTGGCGTCCCGCCGGGCCGCAGCTCGGTCGCGACGCGCTCGAGATGGAATTCACCCGGGACGCCCGCGTCTATGACGGACGCTTCGCCAACAACGGCTGGCTGCAGGAGTTTCCCGATCCGCTGACCAAGATCACGTGGGACAACGCCGTCCTGCTGGCGCCGAGCACCGCTTCGACCCTTGGCGTCAAGACCAACGATGTCGTCACGCTTCGTCTGGGGGGCCGCGGGGTCGAGGCCACCGTGTACGTCATGCCCGGTCAGGCGGCGATGACCGCCGCCCTTTCGCTCGGCTACGGCCGTCAGGCCGCGGGCCGCGTCGGCGACCAGCGCGGAACCAACGCCTACGCCCTGCGAAGCAGCGAGGCGCTCTATTTTGCGGGAGGCTTGAGCATCGAGCGAACCGGGCGCAGCCATGCGCTCGCCTGCACGCAGGCGCATCACGCCATCGACGCCGTCGGACGCGGGCAGATCGAGAAGCGCGTGGGCGTGTTGGCGCGGGAAGGCTCGCTGGAGGAGTACCAGCACCATCCCGAGTTTGCCCGTCATCTCGTGCACCACCCGCCGCTGAAATCCCTCTGGCAGGAGCCCGAGTACGAGGGGCACGCCTGGGGGATGTCGATCGACTTGACCGCCTGCATCGGCTGCGGCGCCTGCATGGTCGCCTGTGTGGCCGAGAACAACATCCCGGTGGTCGGTCCCGACCGGGTGCGCGACGGGCGCGAGATGCACTGGATCCGTGTCGATCGCTACTTCGTCGGAGACGAGGAGGCGCCGGAGGTGGTGCATCAGCCGGTGGCCTGCGTGCACTGCGAGAACGCCCCCTGCGAGCAGGTCTGCCCGGTCGGGGCGACGATGCACGATCAGGACGGGCTCAACGTCATGGCCTACAACCGCTGCATCGGCACCCGCTACTGCTCCAACAACTGCCCGTACAAGGTCCGGCGGTTCAACTTCTTCAACTACCGCAAGGAGCTGACCCCCCAGCAGAAGATGGCAGCGAACCCCGACGTGACCCCGCGGTCGCGCGGCGTCATGGAGAAATGCACGTACTGCACGCAGCGGATCACGGCCACCAAGATCAAGGCCAAGAACGAACGCCGCCCCATCCGCGACGGCGAGGTGGTGCCGGCCTGCGCGCAGACGTGCCCGACCGAGGCGATCATCTTCGGGGACCTGAAGGATCCGCAGAGCCGGGTCCGGCAGGAGCACGAGAAGCCGCGCTCCTACGGGCTGCTCGCCGAGTTGAACACCCAGCCGAGGACGCTCTATCTGGCGAAGATCCGCAACACTCCCGGCGGGGGAGGGCACGGATCGGGGCAGGAGCCGGCCGGTGGGCATGGCCACACTCCTGCCGGGGGAGACCACACTCCTGCGGGGGGAGACCGCACTCCTGCCGGGGGAGAGCACACTCCTGCCGGGGGAGAACACGGCCACGCGCCCGCGAGCGACGGATCCACGGCGCCGGGACATGGCGGTTCCGGGCACGGTCCGGGAGGAACTGAGGGATGAGCCCTTCGACCGTGACCCCCATGGTGGTCGACACGACGACGATCGAGGATCCCACCATCCGCCAGCCGCTCGTCATCGGCGAGAACAATCTCACCACGGTGACCGACAAGGTCTGCTCGCTGGTCGAGCGTCCGAAGCCGCCGCGGGCCTGGTACATCGCCCTCGGGGTGTCGGCGGCCGTGACGGCGGTCCTCTTCGCCATGATCGGTCACCTGTTCTTCACCGGCATCGGCGTCTGGGGATTGAACAACCCGGTCGGCTGGGCGTGGGACATCACGAACTTCGTCTTCTGGGTGGGCATCGGACACGCCGGGACGCTGATCTCGGCCATCCTCTTCCTCTTCCGGCAGAAGTGGCGCACCGCCATCAACCGCTTCGCCGAGGCGATGACGATCTTCGCGGTCATCTGCGCCCTGCTCTTCCCGACGATTCACGTGGGGCGCCCCTGGCTGCTCTTCTGGGTCTTTCCGATCCCCAACACCATGAGCGTGTGGCCGCAGTTCCGCAGCCCGCTCCTCTGGGACGTCTTCGCCGTCAGCACGTACATGCTCGTCTCGCTGATGTTCTGGTACATGGGCATGATCCCGGACCTCGCGACCCTGCGCGACCGGGCCACCACCAAGGTCCGGGCCTTCGTCTACGGGTTGCTGGCGATGGGCTGGCGCGGTTCCAACCGGCAGTGGCATCGCTACGAGACGGCCTACCTGCTGCTGGCCGCCCTGGCCACGCCGCTGGTGCTGAGCGTCCACTCCGTGGTCAGCTTCGACTTCGCCACCTCGCAGCTTCCCGGCTGGCACACCACCATCTTTCCTCCCTACTTCGTGGCCGGCGCCATCTTCAGCGGGTTCGCCATGGTGCTGATGCTGCTGATCCCGTCGCGGCAGTTCTTCGGGCTGCGCGAGCTCATCACGATGCGGCACCTGGAGAACATGGCCAAGATCATCCTGGCCACGGGCATGATGGTGGGCTTCGCCTACTCGACGGAGTTCTTCATGGCCTGGTACAGCGGCAACGAGTACGAGCGGTTCACCTTCCTCAACCGGGCCCTCGGCCCCTACGCGTGGGCCTACTGGACCATGGTGAGCTGCAACGTCCTCGTGCCCCAGATCTTCTGGTCCAAGAAGATGCGGACCAACCTCTGGGTGCTGATGATCGTCTCGATCCTGGTCAACGTCGGGATGTGGTTCGAACGGTTCGTCATCATCGTCACGTCGCTGAGCCGGGACTTCCTCCCGGCGGCCTGGGGGCACTTCACCCCGACCTATGTCGACGTGCTCACCTTCGTCGGCAGCTTCGGGCTCTTCTTCACCCTCTTCCTGCTCTTCCTGCGCTACCTGCCGATGATCGCGATGGCGGAGGTGAAGAGCGTCATGGCGCAGGGAGCCCACGAGCACGAGGGACGCGGGATCGGCGACTACTGGGGCGACCTCCCGCGCGGCGACCAGGTCGATCACGCGACGGAACTCGCCGGAACATCCACCCGGTCGGGCCGCGCGCCCCTGGGGGGCGGCCGCCCCGAGGGAGGTCACTCATGAGCAGCCCGGCGCCGCGGAAGTCCCAGGCCCGCGCGGGGAGCGGCCCCCGCCTCTGGGGGCTGTTGGGCGAGCTGACCGATGCGCAGGATCTGCTGCACGCGGCCGAGATCGTGCGCGACGCGGGGTACACCCGCTGGGACGCGCACGCCCCCTACCCCGTGCACGGGCTCAACGATGCCATGGGGATCCGCCAGACCCGCCTGCCGCTTTTCGTCCTGGGCGGCGGACTCACCGGCGGCGCGCTAGCCCTGTTGATGCAATGGTGGATGAACGCGGTCGACTACAAGTACCTGATCAGCGGCAAGCCCTTCTTCAGCCTGCCGGCCAACATCCCCGTCTTTTTCGAGCTCACCGTGCTCTTCGCCGCGCTGGGCGCGTTTGGCGGGATGCTGGCGTTCAACCTGCTGCCGGAGTACAACCACCCCCTCTTCCGCAGCGAGCGTTTCCGGCGGGCGACGCAGGACCGGTTCTTCATCAGTATCGAGGCGCGGGATCCCCGATTCGACGAGGCCACGGCGCGGGAGCTGCTGGCTCGCGCCGGCTGTGGGCACATCGAGGCGGTGGAGGAGGCGTAGGCGATGTCGCTGTTCAAGTTCCGCAAGCCTGCCCTGGAGCCGGTGCCGGCCTGGCTCTGGCCCTCGATCATCATCCTGACGCTGGCGTCGTTCCTGCCGTTGGTGCTGATCGCCAAGGAACGGGCGACCCGGGCGTCCCGGACGCGCGTCCAGATCATCCCCGACATGGACCAGCAGCCGAAATTCCGTCCCCAGAGCGCCAACCCGCTCTTCGCCGACGCCCGGGCCATGCGCCCGCCGGTACCCGGCACGGTGGAGTTCCGGCAACCGGCCCAGGATCCGCACCTCGACTTGGGGCAGGTCGATGGACAGTGGGCAACGACTTTCCCGATGCCGGTGACGGCGGAACTGCTGCGACGCGGCCGCGAACGGTATGACGTCTTCTGCGCTCCCTGCCACGGCCTCGGCGGCCGCGGCGACGGCCCGGTCCACGTCCGGGCGGAGCGCCTGGAAGAGGGCACCTGGACGCCGCCGGCGTCCTTCCATACCGACATCGTCATCAACCGGCCGGTGGGTCATCTGTACAACACGATCACCCACGGCATCCGCAACATGCCGGCCTACGGCGGACAGATCCCGGTCGGGGACCGCTGGGCGATCGTCGCCTATGCGCGGGCCCTGCAACGGAGCAACCTGACAGTGGTCGGGGACGTCCCGTCCGGCCAGGTCGGCGCGCTTCGCTAGGAGATAATCGTGCGCAAGACCGTGCAGCCGGTGGATCCGGCGACGATCCGGTTTGACGACGCCGCCCCGCGGGTGGCCCGGATCGCGGGCGTGATCGGCGTCCTCGGACTGTTGGCCAGCGTGGGGCTGGGCCTGACGGCCGGTTGGCCCCGTTTCTTCCAGAGCTACCTGGTGAGCTTCGCGTTCTTCCTCAGCCTCAGCGTGGGCGCGCTCTTCTTCGTCATGCTCCAGCACCTGGTGCGGGCAGGCTGGAGCGTGGTGGTGCGGCGTCTCGCCGAGTCGCTGGCCATGAACATCCCGGCCCTGGCGGTGGCTTTCCTGCCCATCCTCCTGGCCCTGCCCATGATCTACCTGTGGGCGACCCCTGAGGGAATGGCCAATCCCCTCATTGCGGCTAAGCGCGGCTACCTGAACACGGTGTTCTTCATCGTGCGCTGGGTAGTCTTCTTCGGGCTGTGGTCCCTCCTGGCCTGGTTCTTCTGGCGGAACTCGACCTCGCAGGACCTGACCGGGGACGTGGCGCACAACCGGCGGATGGAGAAGCTCAGCGCTCCAGCCATGGTGTTCTTTGCGCTCACCCTGAACTTCGCGGCCTTCGACCTCTTGATGTCGCTCGATCCGACCTGGTTCAGCACGATCTTCGGCGTGTACTACTTCTCCGGCGGTATCGTCGGGTTCTTCGCGTGCCTCTCCCTGCTCACCATTCTGCTGCAGCGGGGCGGCAAGCTCCGGGGGGTGGTGACCGACGAGCATTACCACGACCTGGGAAAGCTGGTGTTCGGCTTCACCGTCTTCTGGGCCTACATCGCCTTCTCGCAGTTCATGCTCATCTGGTACGCCAACATCCCCGAGGAGACCAACTGGTTCAGCCACCGCGTGCACGGCCCCTGGCAAGGGGTGGCCTGGCTGCTGCTCTTCGGGCACTTCTGGATCCCGTTCTTCTATCTGCTGCCGCGGTTCGTCAAGCGGCGCCCGAAGCTCTTCGGCCCGATGGCGGCCTGGGTGCTGCTGATGTGCTACGTCGATCTCTACTGGTTGGTGTTGCCCCAGAGCAGTCCGGATCGGATTCCGCTGCATCCAATGGATGTAACCCTCCCGATCGGGATGGGCGGTCTGTGGCTGGCCCTGGCCGCCCACCGCCTCGGCAAGAGAAGCCTGGTCCCAGTTCGGGACCCGCGGCTCCCCGAGTCGCTGGCTTTTGAGAACGCATAGGAACGGCCGCCCATGACCGACAGCAACAAGCACGGCAAGCCCGACGCCACGAATCCGGCGGACGATCCCGCGATGGCCCCCGACGGCGCGGACATCCATGACAAGCCCGCCTCCGAGTTCGAAGAGGGCGATCCCAAGGCCTCGACCACCCTGGTGGCCGCGGTCGTGGGCGCGCTGATCGTGCTGGTCCTGAGCATCGCGGTCCAGGCGTACTTCTACAACGCCGAGGAGGCGGAGCACGCCCGCAAGGTCATCTCCGCGGTTCCACAGGATCTCGCGCGCCTGCGGGCCGAACAGCAGGAACAGCTCGCGACCTACCGGTGGGTGGATCAGCGCAGCGGGCTCGTGCAGATCCCCATCGATCGCGCGATGGAGTTGACGGTTCGCGACCAGGGGGCGCTTCCCGCGTTGCCCGCGGCGGCCCGGCAGGCGGCGGCCGCCCCCAGCGCAGAGACCTCTCCTGAAGCGGGCGCGCAATCCCCGAGCGCGCCCCACTGAAGGCCGCGGAGATCGACATGACGAACAGAACGAAAACATCCCCGGCGAACCGGCCGGGGACGCAGAAGCAGCTTCGGCGGAGATCCGCCGCCGGCGCGATCTGGCTCGTCTGGATCCTGGCCGGCTTCATCATCCAGCCGGCGCGGGCGGCTCAGGGGGCCTCCGCCGCGCCTTCCGCCATCACGGACGATGCCGCTCCGGCGGCGGTTGCGGCTGCCCCGGTTGCGGCGGTTGCGGTGGACGAGGCCGCCATGGCGGGGGAGGCCACATCATCGGCCGGCAGCGGCGCCGACAGCGCGAGCTATGGCACCGGCGACCGCATGGAGCCGCTCCCCTCCGATCTCGAGGGGATCGGCATCGAAGAACATCTCAACGCCCAGATCCCGCTGGATCTGACCTTTACCGACGAGGAAGGGCGCACCGTCCAACTCGCGGAGTACTTCACGGGACAGCGGCCGGTCGTCCTGAACCTGGCCTATTACACCTGCCCGATGCTCTGCACTCTTGTCCTCAACGGCGTCACCGATGCGCTCAAGGGGCTCCGCTGGACACCGGGCAAGGAGTACGTCGTCGTCACGGTCAGCATCAATCCCGATGAGGTGCCCGAGCTGGCAGGCCTGAAGAAGGCGAACTACATCGAGGAACTCGGCCGCCCCGAGGCCGCCGGGGCTTGGCACTTCCTCACCGGGGAGCAGTCGCAGATCACGGCACTGGCCGAAACCGTCGGCTTCAAGTACCGCCAGGATCCGCAAACAGGAGAGTTCATCCACACCGCCGGAACGTTCATCTGCACGCCCGACGGGCGGATCTCCCGTTATCTCTATGGGATCGAGTACGAGCCGCAGACCTTCCGCCTGGCGTTGCTCGAGGCCTCGGAAGGGCGCATCGGCACCACGTTGGATCGCATCATCCTCTACTGCTACCACTACGACTCCGCCTCGGGCCGCTACGCCCCCGCGGCGATCGCCATCATGCGACTGGGCGGCGGGGCCGCCGCCGTGCTCCTGGGGGTGGCCCTGACCGCGCTGTGGCGCCGGGATCGAAGGCGCCGGTTCGCCGCCGAGGGAGGGGTACAAGCTTGAAGCAGCAGCTTCTGCGGGCCGGGGTGGATCCCGGATTCTGGATGCCCGCGCAGGGTTCGACCACGGCCCAGAACGTGGACTGGCTCTTCAACGTCATCCTGGGGATCTCGATCTTCTTCTTCCTGCTGATCGTCGTGCTGGTGACGTTCTTCGTGATCCGCTACCGGCGGCGCCGCGGAGCGGTTCCGGAGAAGAGCGCGAGCCACCATACCGCCCTGGAGCTGACCTGGAGCATCATCCCGCTGTTGCTGGTGATCGTGATCTTCTTCCTCGGCTTCAGGGGGTACCTGGACATGGCGACGCCCCCGCAGAACGCCTACGAGGTGCAGGTCACCGCGCAGAAGTGGAACTGGCAGTTCACCTATCCCAACGGCCACACCGACGCGGCCCTGCACGTGCCGGTGAACACGCCGGTGCGGTTGGTGCTGTCATCGACCGACGTGATCCACAGCCTGTTCATTCCGGCATTCCGCATCAAGAAGGACGCCGTGCCCGGCCGCTACACCAAGGCCTGGTTCCAGGCCACGACCGCCGGGACCTATCCCATCTACTGCGCCGAGTACTGTGGGACGCAGCACTCGGACATGCTCGCGGACTGCATCGTGCATGAGCCGGGAGGGTTCGAGAAATGGATGGCCGAGGCGGCCGACTTCATCGGGCGCATGCCGCCGGCCGACGCGGGCGCCCGTCTGGTCAAGGCGCGCGGCTGCCTGAGCTGCCACACCGTCGACGGGCGCGCCGGGATCGGACCTTCCTTCAAGGGGCTTTTCGGCACCGAGGCCGTCCTGACGAACGGCCAGAGGGCCCTGGTGGATGAGAACTACATCCGGAAGTCGATCCTCGACCCGGCCTCCGAGGTGGTCGCCGGTTTCGACCCGGTGATGCCGACCTACCAGGGACGGATGAAGGACAAGGAGATCTCGGTCATCATCGAGTACATGAAGACCCTGAAGTGACGCGCCGGACGCAGGCGCGGCCGCCCGCGCCGGTCGAAACCGAACAGAAACGGAAGTACTGATGAGCACACTCACGACGACCATTCCCCCCGGCGGCACCAGCACCGCCGTGGTGGAGGACAACTACCTGACCCATACGCAGGGGTTGAAGTCCTGGCTCTTCACCCTCGATCACAAGCGCATCGGGGTGATGTACCTGGTCTCCATCCTCTCCTCCTTCCTGCTGGGCGGGGTCCTGGCCCTGCTCATCCGGACCGAGTTGCTGGGGCCTCAGGCGGGCATCATGGACGCCGACACCTACAACCGCGTCTTCACGCTGCACGGCGCCGCCATGATCTTCCTCTTCATCATTCCCGGGATTCCCGCGGCCCTGGGCAACTTCATCCTGCCGATCATGCTCGGGGCCAAGGACGTGGCCTTCCCCAAGATGAACCTGGCCAGCTACTACCTCTACGTCATCGGGGCCGTCTTCTCGGTCGTCGCGATCGCGACGGGCGGCGTCGACACCGGCTGGACCTTCTACACCCCCTACAGCACGACCACCAACAGCAGCGTTATCGCCATGACATTCGGGGCATTCATCCTGGGGTTCAGCTCGATCTTCACGGGGATCAACTTCATCGTCACGATCCACAAGATGCGGCCGGCCGGGATGACGTGGTTCAAGATGCCGCTCTTCCTCTGGTCGCTCTACGCCACCGCCATCATCCAGGTGCTGGCGACCCCGGTGCTGGGGATCACGCTGCTGCTCCTGATCGTCGAGCGGGCGCTGGGGGTCGGCATCTTCGATCCGGCACTGGGAGGGGACCCGGTCCTCTACCAGCACTTCTTCTGGTTCTACTCCCATCCGGCGGTCTACATCATGATTCTCCCCGCCATGGGCATCATCAGCGAGCTGATCTCCGTCTTCAGCCGCAAGCACATCTTCGGCTACCGGTTCATCGCCTTCAGCTCCATCGCCATCGCGACGATCGGGTTCCTGGTCTGGGGGCACCACATGTTCACCAGCGGCCAGTCGAACCTGGCGAACACCATCTTCAGCTTCCTGACCTTCGCCGTCGCCATCCCTTCGGCCATCAAGGTCTTCAACTGGACCGCGACGATGTACAAGGGGTCGATCAGCCTGGAGACCCCGATGGTCTATGCTCTCTCCTTTCTCTTCCTCTTCGCGATCGGCGGGCTGACCGGGCTCTTCCTCGGGGCCCTGGCGGTGGACGTTCACCTCCACGACACCTACTTCGTGGTGGCGCACTTCCATTACGTGATGATGGGAGGGACGGTCATCGCGTTCCTGGGCGGGCTCCATTACTGGTGGCCCAAGATGTTCGGCCGAATGTACAACGAGAAGCTCGGCCGGATCGCCGCCATCCTGATTTTCCTCGGCTTCAACCTGACGTTCTTCACCCAGTTCGTCATGGGGACGAAGGGGATGCCGCGGAGGTACTTCAACTACCCCGAGCAGTACACGGGCTATCACCAGCTCTCGAGCCTCGGCTCCTACATCATGGGAATCGGGTTCTTCCTGGTGGCCTACTACCTGATCAAGTCGCTCCTGAACGGCCCGAAAGCCCCGGCCAACCCCTGGGGGGGGAACTCGATGGAATGGAAGTGCTCCTCGCCTCCGCCGCACGACAACTTCGCCACCCCGCCGCCGGCGGATGATCCCTACGACTACAGCCGCCTGACCTACCGGGAGAAGACCCGCGAGTGGGTGCCGACGGCATGAGCGCGCCTCGCGATCCAGAGGGTGGCATCGCCACGGCGCAAGCGGGGCACGAGCACCCCAGCTACCTCGCGCATCATTTCGAGAGCCCGCGCCAGCAGTTCGAGTCCGGCAAGACGGGGATGTGGCTCTTCCTCTCCACGGAGATCCTCCTTTTCTCCGGGCTCTTCTGCGCCTATGCCATCTACCGCTCGAACCACCCGGAGATCTTCATCTACGCCCACCAGTTTCTCGACAAGACGCTGGGGGGCATCAACACGTTGATCCTGATCCTGAGCAGCCTGACGGCGGCCTGGTCGGTGCGGGCCGCGCAGCTCGGGCAGCGCCGCCTCCTCATCGGGCTGATCCTGGTGACGCTGGCCTGCGCGGTCGCGTTCATGGGGATCAAGGCGGTCGAGTACGAGCACAAGTGGAAACACGGCCTGCTCTGGGGGCAGCGCTTCCAGCCGGAAGAGAGCCACGGTGAGGCCGGCCATGGCTCTGCCGCGCCGGAAGCGGGGCACGCGGCGGCGGAAGACGCCGGGCATGGTCAGGGCGCCTCGGGCGCTCCCTCCGTGGCGGGAAGCGCTCCCCCGGCGGGAATGCCGGCCCCGGCGCACGGCGGCTCCCCCCTTCCAGGGAACTCCGGCGCCACGCCCATCAGCCTCCTGCCGCCCTCGGACACGCGATCGAGCATTCCTCCCGCCGCGATGGGGCCGGAGGGGCTGGCGCATCCCGATCGGATCATGCCGGTCGGAGACCACGCGGCCCTGGCGGTCCGGCCGAAGAACGTCCAGATCTTCTTCGGCATCTACTTCGTGATGACCGGCCTGCATGCCCTGCACGTCATCGCCGGCATGGGCGCTTTCCTCTGGGTGCTCCGCCGGGCCATCCGCGGCGATTTCAGCCCGGAGTACTTCACGCCGGTCGACCTGACGGCCCTCTACTGGCACCTGGTCGACATCATCTGGATCTACCTCTTCCCGCTGCTCTACCTGATCCACTGATGCACCCGATGCTGATGGACAGGTTGGCCAGGAGACCCGCACACAGGAGAGACTGACGGCATGGCGCACAACCCCGAATCATCCACCTCCCCTCGCCACGGCGCCGGCGTGCCCGGCTCCAGAGCGGGCCACGGCGACGCGGCGGGTCACGGCTATGGAGTCGGTCACGGCCACGGAGCGGGTCACGGCCAGGGGCTTTCCCACATCATGCCCATGAAGGTCCTGCTCGGCGTCTGGGCGACGCTGGTCTTCCTGACCTGGATCACGGTGGCGGCGACGCGGGTCGACCTCGGCGGGTTCAATCTCTGGCTCGCCATGGGGATCGCGACCTTCAAGGCAGTCGTGGTGGCGCTCTACTTCATGCACCTGCGCTATGACCGGCCGATCAACGCCATCATCTTTCTCGGCACCCTGCTTTTCGTCGGGCTCTTCATCGGCCTGACCCTGATCGATACGCACCACTACCGCCCCGATCTGATTCCGGGTTACTCTCCCGCCATGCCGCAATAGGGATTCGGGCCGCGCCGGCTGGATCAACCCGGGGGCGAGCGCCGACTGGCGAAGGAGGTGGCTGTGGACTCATCAGAAAGCCCCGTGACCGGCCGGCCGGCCGGGGGGTCCGCCGGACGATTGGGGATGATCCTCTTTCTGGCGGCCCTGGGCGTGCTCTTCGCCGCCAGCATGGTCGCCTACCTCGTCGTGCGCTTGCGAGCGCCGCACTGGCCGCCGGAGGGAAGCCCCCGCCTTCCCGCCGGGCTCTGGGTCAGCACGGTCCTCCTGTTGGCCAGCAGCTTCACGATCCGCGAGGCGCTGGATCGCGTCCGCCGCGGGGCGCAGACGCCGCTCCGATCCTGGCTCGTCGTCACCTTCGCGCTGGGCGTCGCCTTCCTGCTCTCGCAGATCCTCAGCTGGGGCAACCTTGTGCTCGCGCACCATCTCCCGGCTACCGCGAACCTCTACGCGTTCACCTTCTACATGCTGAGCGGCCTGCACGGCCTGCACGTTCTCGGCGGGCTGGTCGCCATGGGGATCGTGCTGCGCAATGCCTACCGTTCGAAGTACACCCCGGCCCGGCATGAAGGGGTGAGCTACCTCAGCATGTACTGGCACTTTCTGGATGCGGTGTGGCTGGTCATGTTCGTGGTGCTCCTCATTGCGAGCTGAGCCGGTTCCGGCCGAAGGTCGCGCAGGTTTCGGGTGGAGGGCGGCACCATGAGTGCAGCATGTGGAGACAGCGGGCCGGACGAACCGCTCCAGGAACGGACGCAGATCATCCTCTACGTCTCCGACCAGGCCGCGGCCTGCCGGTTCTACCGCGCCGTTCTTGGGGTCGCGCCGTCCCTCGACGTGCCGGGGATGGCCGAGTTCCCTCTGCCCCGCGGCGCGCTCTCACGAAACACCGTGATGGAGCCGCGGGACTCAACTCAAGGGAAACGGAGACCATGAACACTCTCGCCTGGAGCGCTCTGCTTGGCGCCGCCCTCAGCCTGTGTCTTCCCGTCGCCTGCGCGGTTGCCGGCGCCGGGTCCGCCGGCGGGTCCACGGAAGACCACGACGCGGCCGAGTCCGGACTGCCGGGTTTCGCCTTTCTCGCATGGCTCGCCGGTTGTTGGGAGTCCGTCCTGGGGGAGACCATCATCGAGGAGCAATGGATGCGCCCGCGCGGGGGATTCATGCCCGGGATGAGCCGGACCGTCGTCGGCGGCGCGGCCCGTGAGCACGAGTTCCTCGACATCCGCGTTGATGGCGCCTCTCTGGTCTACACCGCGCGTCCTTCGGGGCAGGCCGAGACTTCGTTCCGTTCCGTCGAGATCACGCCGGAGCGTCTGGTCTTCGAGAACCTCGAACACGACTTTCCGCAGCGGATCATCTACACCAGGGCAGGTCTCGATTCCCTGGTCGCTCGCATCGAGGGGCAGGCTGGTGGAACGGTTCGGGGCAGGGACTTCCCGATGCGACGCGCGCCGGAGTCCCGGCTGACGCGCTGAAGATCTGCCACGGCAGTCGCCTTGGAGCCTCTCCGGATCCCGTGACGGGCGTCAGGTTTCACGCGAGCGGCCCCTGCACTGCGGCCCGATGGCGTCTCGATGGATCCATCCTCTATAATGACAGTGGCTTTGATTGCAGACCCGATCAGGTGGCCCGTGGGCGGCCCGATCAGGCTCCGGTATCCCCCACCCAAGGAGTCGCCATGAGACGCTGTCCTATCAGCTCGCCGATTCGCAGGTTGTTTCCGGGCCGGACCGCATCCACCGAGTGCCATCCGGGATGGAGTCGGAATCGCGGAACCGGGGCTCGTGGCTCGGCACCGCGCCAGGTGGCCTGGCTGATGGTGGGGCTGATCCTTCCCGGGGTCCTGCTGACGCGCGCTCTGGGCGTGGAGGATGCCTCCGGCGCCCTGCCCGTGTCGCTCGCCGCGGATTGGACGGTCTCGGCGCAGGGGTGGCTTGTCCCCGGGGAGTCTCGGACGGAGCTGACCTCTCCGCTCCGAGGCTGGTCCGCCACCCTCGAGCTGGGCCGCGGGGTCGGAGAGGCCTTCGAGGCTCGTATCCGGATCCGTGAGTCGGGCCGGCCCGCTGCCGGGGTGTTCCGGGTGAACGGGGATGGTTTCTACCTGGCGGAGAACGGGCGCCTGGTGGTTCTCGATGAGTGCCCGCTGCCCTCGATCCCCAGCCGCGTGCAGGTCTTCGAGGCGGACGGGCGCGAGGTCTGGTCGGGAAATCTCCTGGCGCCGGCCGCGCCGTCGCTTTCGTCGGATGGTCTGACCTTCGTCGCCGGGGTGAAGGACGGGACCTGTGTGCTGGACCTGGAGCGGCTGACCGAGACCCGCCTGCCGGCTCATGACGTTTTCGCGGCCGGCCCGGCCGGCACGTGGGCCGCTTTGCGTCTGGCTGACCCGACGGCTTCCGAGGGGGGGACAGCGGAGTTCAGCGGCCACTTTGGAGGGGCGACCCGGACCATCAGCCTGCCGGACCAGCCCCGGCGCCTCGCCCTCTCCCGGGACGGGCGCTCCGCCTATGTGATCGTCCGTTCCCCGGACCGCCCCGGCGATGCTACGCGGCACCGGGCGGGCGAGGGCGGCACCCTGTACCGCATCGACCTGTTGGACGGATCCATCGGGGAACTCCTGCAAGCCCCGGAAGGCTGCCGCCTCCGCGATGTCCGGGTCGAGGGTGATCTCGTCCTCGTGGGCCTCCGGCGTCAAGAGGGACGTCGATGGTCCGGCGTCAAGCTGGTCCTCGATCCGCAAGGGAACATCCTGGAGCAAGACCGGAGCGCCCACTCGGTGGACGTGGCCGGTTCTCGCGGGGGAGAGGCATCAGGCGCGCCGGGCGTGGCGCCGGACGTGGCGCCGGGCCCCGGAGCATCGGCCGCCCCCGGCGTCGAACCGAGCTCCTGGAGCGAACGGGCGACGATTCCGTGGCCGCTCTGGCCGAACTCGCAGCACCAGGTCGGCAACACCTACGGGGAGTACCAGTACTACGGCGGCAGCCCCTATCCGCATCCCGGGTTCGACGTGATGGGACAGGCGGGGCAGGAGGCCTATGCCGTCGCGCCCGGCGTGGTCAAGGCGATCCTCACGACTTCGGGCTCGTGGCACTGGCGTGTTGCGGTGGGCGACCAGGACATCCCCGGGGTCTCCTTGGGCTATCTCTATGCCCACATCGACGAGCCCACCATCCCGGTCGACGTGGGCGACCCGATCGTGACAGGTCAGTGGCTGGGCGACCTCGTGTCCTGGCCGAACGACAACTTTCACCACTGCCACTTCACCCGCATCGAGGACAGCGGCACCACCTGGGACGGCAACTGGCTTTCGGTCCACAATCCTCATCTGGACGTGAACCACTCCGAAACCGCCGCGCCGGTGTTCGAGCCCGCGCGCGGCTCCGACCTCCTCGCCTTCTGCCGCAACGAGACGTCCACCTACCTGAGTCCGAACAGCCTGAACGGGCAGGTGGACATCATCGCGCACGTCTCCGACCGCATCCTCACGACCTGGGAGTGCACGGTGCAGGAACTGCGCTACTCCATCTACCCGCTGGGCATGCCGGGGGCGCCGCTGGTCGACAACAAGCTGTCGGTCTTCTTCGACATGGACCTGGACACCTACGGCAGCGGGCAGATCGACGCCATGATGGTCGACCTGCTGTACAAGCAGGATGGCACCTGCCGCACGCAGGGGGACTACGGCGCGCGCGAGTTCTACCACATCCTGACGAACTCCAACGGTGACGAAGTGTATGACGAGTCGGACTTCCAGCAGTGTTGGGATACCTCCACGCTTCCCGACATCCAGTGGGTCGTGAAGGTCCGCGCGATCGACGCCGCCGGCAACGCGCGGGCCGATTCCATGGTCGTGCGGACGGTGAACGGGAACACCTCCGGCTTCGAGGAGGTCTCGGAGCTGGGTCCGGGGGTCGCGCACATCACGTCATCGCCGAATCCGTCCGCTGGAGAGGTCACGTTCTCCTGGAACTCCCCGGTCGCGGGCGAGGCGCGGCTGTCGATCTTCGACGCCGGCGGACGGCTGGTGGCGAGACCGCTGCCGGCGACGCCGGCCGGGCGGACCGGGCAGCTTCTGTGGAACGGAAGGGACCTCTCGGGGACGCCGGTGCCTTCGGGGATCTATCTCTACCGGTGGTCGATGGGCGGGTCCGAGCGGCACGGGAGGATCATCGTCTCGCGGTGATCATCCGGGTCGGCTGGAGCAGCGGCGCTGGGCCTCCGCACGGGGCGCGGGTGGAGCCGCGATCCCAGCGGGCGGTGTGCTAGGATTTCGAGATGGCGCGCCAGCGAAGGCGTCCGATCCGGAGGTTCTTTCCATGATCAGCACTCCAACTGTCGTCCTGTAGCCACAGGGCGGGCAAGGGCCCGGCGGGGCACGATTCGCCTCGACCGGCACCGGGCCGCCCGCGACAGACGTGCCCGCCGCGCGGGCGCGAAGGAGTGAGCCATGCTATGGATCCGCGGGGAATCGCTCCGCTTCCGCCATTCCGGGCAAGTCGAGGATGTCGTGAACGGCGCGTCCTTCGAGATTGCCTCGGGCGCCCGCATCGGACTCGTCGGACGCAACGGTTGCGGCAAGTCCACGCTTCTGGATCTGCTGCGGGGCGCGATCCTGCCGGCCGCCGGCCATCTCTACCGTCGACCCGGACTGCGGGTTGGATATCTGCCGCAGGAAGTCACCGCCGTCCCGTCGTGGGGCATGTCGGCCCGGGAGTATCTCTGGAGCATCCGGCCTGATCTGCTGTCCCTCCGGCGGCGCATGGAGCAGGCCGAGGCCGAGAAGTCCGTGGCATTTGGCGACCTGGTTTCCGATTTCCATGCTCGCGGCGGATACCAGTTCGCCGCGGAATGCGACCGCGTTCTGGCGCTCTTCGGGCTCAACGACGAGGTGTTCAAGCCGGACCTTCAGAATCTGAGCGGCGGGGAGAAGACGAAGCTGGCTTTCGCGCGGCTCTTGTTGGAGGGTCCCGACCTGCTGCTGCTGGATGAGCCCACCAACCACCTGGAGATCCGGATGCTGGAGTGGCTGGAGGAGTACTTGCGGGGTCAGGCCCTGCCCTTCCTGGCGGTGAGTCACGATCAGCGGTTCCTCGACAACTGCGTCGAGACCATCTGGGAGATGAAGGACGGCGTCATCAAGACCTACCCCGGGCGCTACGCGGCGTACCGTCAGGCGCGCGAGGACGAACACGAGTCGCGTGTCCATCGCTATCGCGAACACACCAAGAAGATCACACAGCTCAAGCGGGACCTGGAACGGCGCAAGCAGTGGGCCTCCTCCCACCAGGCGCAGACGGGGGCGAACGGCTACGCGCCCGTCTATGAGAGCGTGACCAACTTCGCCCGCAAGGCGGCCAAGCGCGCGAAGAACCTGGAGCGGCGCATCGAGAGGATGGTGGAGGCCGAGGAGACGAAGAAGCCATTCATCGAGAAACGCAGGTCGGTCTCGCTCGATGGAGTCGCGGTTCCTGGCCCGTTTGTGTTACAGGCCAACGATCTGGGCGTGCGGTTCGGGGATCGTTGGATCTTCCGGCACTTCTCTCTGGCGCTGCCGCCGAACGGCCGCCTCGGGGTGATCGGCCGCATCGGTTCCGGCAAGTCCACCCTCCTGCGCCTTCTCACGGGAAGGCTGGCGGTGGCCGAGGGGACCTTCATCGAGGGAACCGTCCGTTGGACACCGCAGGCTTCGATCGCGTGGTATGCGCAGGAGCTGGAGGACCTGCGCGAGGACAGCACCATCCTGGATGAAGTCCTCCAGGGCTGCCGGCCGGAGGAGACCCGCGCGCGAACGGTCCTCGGCTGCCTCGGTCTCCGCGGGGACAAGGTCCAGGAGAGGATCCGCAATCTGAGCGCGGGCGAGCGCGGAAAGACCGCGCTGGCCAGGGCGATCTTCTCGCGGGCTCATGTGCTGGTGCTGGATGAGCCGACCAACCACCTCGACCTGCCGGCGCGCGAGGCTTTCGAGGAGGCGCTGTCGGGGTTCGCGGGCGCTCTACTCCTCGCCTCGCATGATCGTCACCTGCTGGAGCGCGTCACGGAGGAGACGATCACGATGAGCCTGGAGTGAACCATCAGCCGCCGGACTCTTCCTGAAGCGGCGTCCCTTTGGTCGATACGTTTTGAAACCCAGTCGCAAACGGCGTTACGGAGAGGGTGAACCAAGCGTACCGGGGCATCAAACTGCAACCCTCGAGTGGCGAAGTCGATAGCCCGCCGGTTGCACCAGGCTCGCGGTCAGCCTGCCCGAAGATGTGGAGACAACGTCGCATGAATGGAACCCGGTGAAACACACAGACTTCGCGCCGCCGAACCGCCAAGACCTGTCTGGATACTGCCGCGAGCAATATTCTGGTATACTTGTTTTGTCTCGGCTCAGCATTGATGGCGGCCCTGCTGGATCGCTGTCCATCCAAACGGAAGGAGTCTCCTTGATATGAAGAAGCTAATGGTTCTGGCAGCTCTGCTGCTGATCGTTTCACCCGCCTTCGCGCAAACCGCGTCGAAGGACGGAACGCCTGCCATCTACATTGCCGGCGACCAGGGGCCCACCAGCCCTGTTCGCGCGGACTACGAGTACAGCACCTGTGGGTCGATGGATTGCGTCCCCACTACCGGCGGCTCACACGACGGGTGGGCCGAGTACTTCATTACCACCGTGTACAACAACACGGGGCAGTCGCTGCACCTGGTGGAACTCGGCTTCCCCTGCTGCGGTCCTCCGACCGATATCTACGGCTGGGTGGTCTGGACGAATGTCGGTGGAATGGTCCCGCCTTCCGGCCCGGCCAACACCGCGGACTTCTTTGGCGAGTTTACGCCCGTCGACCCCGCTCCCGACACGTTCCCGCCGACGGTCTACACCTACATCGACATCTCGGCCGCTGGCGTCGTGATCGCCCCCGGCGCTTACTGGTGCTTCGGATATGACGTGACCGGCAACGGTGGCCAGGTCGACTACAACGGCACGGACACCTATGGCTGGTACGGTGGCACCTGGGACCCGGATGCGGGTTGGGGCCGGACGGCTGTCCTCCAGGTCAAGGCGAACTTCTCGGGTGGGAACCCCACCGAGGAGAGCTCGTGGGGTGCCGTGAAGGCGTTGTATCGCTAATCGCGCATCTGCAGCTCTTGATGTCGTCCTGACATCAGCCCGCTGAGCCCAAGGCCGGGCGCCCCGTCTTTCCGGACGGGGCGCCTTCGTTTGCCCTGTGGCACCTGCTCTCAGCTAGCTCTAGCCCTGTGGCACCTGCTCTCTAGACACTTGGCCGATTATGCCCCATGTCCTACCGGATGACCAGGACCGGCTGTCCCGCGTCTCCGCCGGTCCAGTGGAGCCGGGCGAAGTACATACCGGAGGAGACGGGGTGACCGGCGTTGTCGCGGCCGTCCCAACGAACCTGGTGCGTGCCCTCGCGGACGCGGGCGTGCAACAATGCTCGGACTTCACGGCCCGCGGCATCGTGAATGGACAGCCGGATGTCTTCGCCACGGCCGACGCGGAAGGACAGGATCGTCTCCTCGACGAGAGGATTGGGTCGTCCCGCGAAGAGAACCGGCGAAGCTCCGGAACCTGGATAGCCGGGGCCATGGTCCGGCGCCGCCGTCCCCGTTTGCAGAGGTCCGTGGATCCAGACGTCGTCCACCGCTCCCTCGACCAGGGTCTCAGCGCCGGTATCGCAGGCCACGAAGCGCAGCTTCATGTTCGCGGACGGGGCGATCACCTCGGACACCGGCACATCGACCTCGGCCCAGGTATTGGCCATCGAGGAGAGGGTCTCGATGGTGGTCCACGAAAGCCCGCCGTTGTTGCTGATGCGCACCTCGAAGGAAGCATCGGGGGGACCCCCGGCAGCGAACCAGCGCCAGTAGTGCAGCCGTGGCTGGTCGGCCCCGGAGAGGTTGAAGGTAGGGCTCGTCAGGGTGACGCAGCCATTATCGACGTCCGAGAGCGCCGGGGAGCCGTTCTGGGTGCCCCGCCCGGTGACGAAGCAGGTCACGCCGGTCTCGGGCGTGTGGTCATCCGGCGGCTCGATCCACTGCCCCTGCCACCTCGTGCCGTACGGGTCCACCCGCACCCAGCGGCCGTTGTTGGTGTCGCCGCTCTGGAAGAGGACCCATCCCTTGTCGGTTTCGGCGTCGTCCGCGAAGTAGATCGGATAGAGGGGGATTTCGTGCCAGGCGGCGGGGGCATCAACGGGATCGCGGGCCACGTTGCCGGCCGCGTCCACCACCTGGTAGTAGTAGTCGACACGCTCCCCGACAGGTTGGGGCGGGATCTGCGCCTCGAAACGATCCCCGTCGATCGGCGCAAGCGGCACCGCCGACCAGCCGCCTTCCGCGATCCGCCAGTAGACCTCGGCGGTGGCCAATGGGCTGAAGTCGGTCACGTTGATCCGTACCGCGATGGGCTGTGCCGGGTCTTCCACCCAGACCGGCTGATACAGGCCCGACAACTCCGGCGGGGCCACGTCCTCCAGGATGAAGTCCTCGAAGGTGGTCTCTTCCGCGGTGACGATGACGCCCGGCCGTTGGACGGTGGCGAAGGAGGGGTGCGTGACCTCGAGCGTGAAGGTGCCGGGAGGCGTCAGGCCCCAGTAATCGCCGCCTGCATCGGCGGTGAAGGCGCGGTTGTTCTCCAATAGGCGGACTCGCGCGAAGGGGACGCCGATGCCGCCGCCGTCGTTGTTGGTCACGGTGCCGGCAACCGACCCGTAGCCGCCGCCCAGGCACCGCAGCACCGCCTCGTAGGCGTCGATGCAGCCCCAGCCGTAGTCGTTGTCCTCCCCGGCCTCGCCCTCATCGCGGGCGGTATCCAGCAGGATCTGCTTTATGAGGTCGACTTCGATGTCCGGATTGACGGAACGCATCAAGGCGACGACGCCGGAGACGTGCGGCCCGGCCATGGATGTACCGCTGTTGTTGCCGTAGCGCTCGCGCGGCGTGCACGAGTACACCGAGTCGCCCGGCGCCACGACCTCGGGCTTGATCGCGAGGTAGGGTTCGACCGGGCAGAGGGTCGGGCCGCGGCTGGACCAGTTCTCGATGGGATACGGCCACAGGTGGTTGGTGGCATCCACCGCCCCCACCGACAGGATGTTGATGGGCGTGGTCGCGCGGTCGGCCGGGGATCGCAGCGAGCCGGGGCTGGGCCCTTCGTTGCCGGCGGAGAAGATGATCACCACTCCGGCAGCCTCGCAGTTGTCGATGACGTTCCACCACAGGTCGAAGCAGTCGACGTAGGTGCTGTCGAGGCCCTCGTGGACACCCCAGGAGTTCTGGACCACGTCGGGCACATCATCGATGGTGCCCGGATCACCGTCCGGTTCGGCGAACCACTCGTAGCAGGCGATGATGTCGGGATCGAACTCGCCGGAGGCGCCCTGACCGATCGCGTTGGTGGCGATCCATTGTGCTCCCCAGGCCACGCCGATGGTGTCCTCGGTCGCCACGCCCAGGCCGGTCATCGTTCCCATGGTGTGGGTGCCGTGCGTGTCGGAGTCGATCGGGTAATCCGTGTCCTCGCCGAGCACGTCCAGCCAGCAGGCCTGCCAGGGGTGTCCGTTGTTTCCCCGCCAGCGATCGCGCAGAGCGGGGTGAGTGCCGTCGACGCCGGTGTCGAGTCCCCCGATGAGGGCGCCTTGCCCGTTGACGCCCAGCTCGTACCAGACGCGGTCGGCGTGGATGGCCCGCAGGCCGGGGGCCACCCCGATGCCGCGGCCACGCCCCTCCGGGAAGATCTCGCTGTGCACCGGCGCGATGAGTGTGGGGCGCGGGTTGGGTTCCACTACCCGGACATCGCCGCGCGCGGCGATCCGCTGCACCGCCTCGCGGGTGCCGGTGACGCGGACCAGGTTGGCGATCCAATGGGGGGTGTAGGCCGCGACCTCGCCGGCCGCGCGCAAGGTCTGGAGTTCGGCCAGCAGCTCCTTCTGGCTGGAGTCGGCCGTGCGCCGCAGCAGTTCGATCACGCGCTGGTGCCGCTCTGCGCGGGTCGCCCGCTCGAGCTTCAAGGCACGATCCACCGAGGCGACATCAGCCTGCTCAGCCAGGATGACCTGGACCGTGATCGTGGCGCCCGGACCCAGCCGGTCCATCCCCGCCACCACGCCGGGATGGATCGTGCCCGCTCGGGCCGGCTGGTATTCACAGGCAAGCAACACCGCGAGGGCGATACCGAGGGCGGCGGTGCAGCGTTGGCAGTATCGGACGATCATCGAGGAAAGCATCGGACGAACCTCCAGGAAGCGAGGACGCGGTTGTCTGGTCCTGCCCAGGATCGGAGCGGAGGCCGGCGCTTGGGCGCGGCTATGCAGCGCGCGGTTCGCACTGCGCGCGGCCTATCTGGCGCGCTCGGACGCTTTTCCACTCGCGGATCATCGCCGGGTTAGGATTAATGATATCAGATTCACGTGGAGGTGGATTCACCTCTCGATGGTGAACTCCGCGGAGCTGTATCCGGATCGATGCAGCCGGACGCGGAGGACCGCGTGCCCGGCTTGCTTCAGCGACTCTTGGCGGCATATGTCCGGTCGCCAGGTTTGCTTGGCATCCAGGCCGGATGGTGCCGGCATCCAGGCCGGATGGTGCCCGGCATCCAGGCCCGATGGTGCCGGCATGCAGGCCCGATGGCGCCGGCATCCAGGCCCGATGGTGCCCGGCATCCAGGCTCGATGGCGCCGATCGGATCCGGATCGAGTTCTGAGCTGCTGGAAAGGCCTGATTGCCTGGTAGACCGATCTGGCGAGCAGTTCGCATCCTAAGTGACCTCTCGCTGGACCGCTTCCGACGTTGCCGGGATGACGCCATTCGGTCGGGCCTGAGCAAGCTCCTCTGACAGCCCGTACAGCGTGCTCAGTGCCTTGTTCGTGCGTCCTTCCGGCCAGGGCGACGACTGTGCCGACAACGTACGGTTCCCGATCACCGGGTTTGACGTGGGCTCGCCAAATCAGCTCCCCCAGTTTCGCCCAGATCAGCCTCCCCAGCTTTCGTCCCGATCATGAGGGCGGCATCAGGGCGCGCTGCCGGGTTGCGGTATCAGGGCGCGCCGCCGGGTTAAGGTTGAGCAGGCGCCCCTCTTGATCCGCCGCGCGCCCTGGCACCGACGTACCCTGGACCGCGGACGAGCTTCTCGCCGTAGAAGACCCAAACAGGACCGCGGCGTGACGAGCCGGGCTCTATCGGGCCGAGACCGAGGCCGAACTCATAGGTCAACGCGTGCGGCGCCTCGCCCGTGATCCGAAGATGCTCCTCGTGCACCTGCCTATGGTGGCCGTGACAGATCGTGGTGCGATTGGACCGGGCGTTGGTCCCTCCCTGTGAGCGAAAGACCATGTGA